>DASRZQ010000224.1:0-6319 GCA_035686205.1 Geobacteraceae bacterium | reverse complement strand
GAAGTCTTGTCGACAATGAATTTCTACTTAATACTGAATTCTGACTACTGTCTTCTGAATACTGAATGCCCCGCTGGTTGCCGCGGGGCATTTTGCTATTCTTCCCGGTACCAGCCTGACAGGTGGGGCTGGAAGACGTTGTCGATAATGTGGATAATCCCGTTGGCACATTCGATGTCGGTTTTCACGAATTTTCCGTTGTCCACGACCATTTCGCCTTCATCCAGGGCTATGGTGAGGGATTTGCCGTTCTCGGTTCCAAGGGTTTCCTGGTGCTTTAAATCTTCGAACGTGTACCTTCCCGCCACCAGATGATATGACAGGGTGGCCTTGAGATTAGCGGGGTCGTTCAGCAGGCTCTCCGTGTTCATTCTCGCGAATGCTTCATCGTTCGGAGCAAAAAGGGTATAGGGACCGGCGGCCCGCAGCAGCTCCGTCATACCGGCTTTTTCGATGGATTGCGCCAGGGTCTTCATCGATGCATCCGCCAGAAGGGTGTTGAAAATATCTTGCATGACGTCCTCCCCTGTATTACAAATCTACCTTGAGGTTAAAATTTGAAAAAACTATAACCCCTCGCAACGGAAAGTCAACGCGGGCAACCTTTATATTTCCGTCTTGACACGGATGCATATCCAAATTGATGATGAATACACTTGAGAGGAGAAAGCAAATGTCCGAATTCAAAAACGTAACCGTAATAAGGGAGGCAAATGTCTACTTTGACGGGAAGGTGACCAGCAGGACCGTCCTGTTCGATTCCGGATGCCGGAAAACATTGGGGATCATGCTTCCGGGCGAATACGAATTCAGCACCGGCGCGCCTGAGCTGATGGAAATCCTGTCAGGGGAGCTGGACGTGCAGCTGCCGGGGGATGCCGTGTGGAAGACCGTGAAAGGCGGGGAATCGTTCGATGTCGCAGGGGATTCGGTTTTCAGGCTCAAGGTGAAATGCGTTACCGATTATTGCTGTTCCTATATCAGTTGATCCGGCGGGCCCTGTTCGAAGTAGCGGTAAAATTGCCGTCCTGTCAGTGGGCACAACCGAGAAGGATCATGAAAACGGCAACTATGGCAAAGGCTATTCCCCAATACTCGAACCTGACAAAGAGAAACGTGCGGACCGGAGCGCTTTTGTTTTCCCGCGTTGCCCTGTTGTACCGTCTGCCGATGGCCCATACCAGGATGCCGGCGATCAGCAAAAATACCCCTTTGGGCCACATGTGGCCGGAAAAGTAATTTTTGCCGAGCAGAAAATCGATCAGGTGCCGAAGAGGGAAAAACGATATGAGTGTTACCGCCGCCAGCAGGGCGGCGCTTTGCAAGAAGAACACGGAACCCACCTGGTAATGAAATTGTGAACCTGAAAATTATATCCGATTTTACATCTTTTGCACGCTTTTGAAGACTACAGGTGGAATTGAAGCTGTAAAATATATGAATTATTGAATAATTATTAGAGTTTGTGAATTGTACACCAGATAATGCGTAAAAAAAAGAAAAATATTAACCATGTGCGGCTGAATAGTGTGAATCGGGAGGTTTATGAAGTTTAACGGATTGTACGGAACCGCTATTCTTGCCGCATTTCGGGGAACCCCGTGCCGTGGAACAAAATCACGGGTATAATTGTCCAAAATGTTGAGAATAAAAAAACGCGCCACAACCGATGACGACACCCGACTGGTATCCGCTTGCAAGCAAGGCGATATGGACGCATTCGATGCGCTGGTGCGCAAGTACCAGAAGAAAATGTTCAATATCGCATTCAGGATAACAGGAGATCATGACGATGCCTGCGAAACGGTCCAGGAGGCTTTTCTGTCGGCCTGCCGCGGAGTGAAAGGGTTTCGCGGCGATTCCTGTTTTTCGACCTGGCTTACGGCCATAACAGTGAATCTTGCCAGGAACCGGCTGAAGCAGATGCAGGGCAGGCGCTGCCGTGAAGTATTGTCCCTTGACGACCCGATCAGAACGGAGAATGGCTGCATGGCGGCCGATCCCCCCTCGGACGCGGAAACGGCACAGGAGCAGCTGGAACGGCAGGAACTGCGCCGGCAGGTGTGGGAATGTATCGGCTATCTTCACCCGGACTTCCGCTCCGTCCTGGTTTTGCGCGACATGCAGGATTTCTCCTATGAGGAGATAGGCGGGATGCTGAAGCTGGCGCTCGGCACGGTAAAATCCAGAATTTCCAGGGCTCGTGAAGCGATAAGGGACTGCCTGAAAAGCAAGCTTGGGGATATCTTATGAAACATTCGGATATTCGGCAAAATCTGTCGGCATATATGGACGGTTCCGTAACTCCCGAAGAAAAGGCTATCATAGACGAGCACCTTGAGTCGTGCCCGGAGTGCCGGGTTGCCCTTGAGGAACTGAAGAAGACCGCGGCCTGCATACGGGAGTTGGAAGAAGTCGAGCCCCCCGCCTGGCTTGCGCCCAGAATCATGGAAAAGGCGAGGGAAGAGGCCGAAACGAAGAGAGGCATATTCAGCAGGCTGTTTTCCCCGTTCCCCGTAAAACTTTCCCTTGAAGCCGCGGCCCTGGTCCTCGTTACCGTTACCGGTTATCTGGTTTTCCGGGTTGCCCAGCCCGAGATGGACCTGGTCGGGACGGCGGAGAAAAAGGAAACCGGGAAAGCCGCGCCCATGGCGGAGAAGCCTCCTGTTCCCGCGGTTCCGTCGCCGAAGAAACAGGCCAGGAAAGAAATGGCGGAAGGCAAAAGGGAGGAGAAGACCGTAACTCCATTGCCGCCGGCACCGTCGGCACTGAATCAGGCGCCTGCGCCGGGAGAAAAGGAAGCGCCTGCGCCTGCGCCGGAAACAGGGTTTGCGCCCGCGCCCGCCACGAAATCGGCGCCCCGGGTATTCGATTTCCCGGACATGGCCAGGAGGAAAGAGGCGGAGTCCGCTTCTTCAATGCAGGCGGAAAGGTCGATGAGGGCTTCCGGCATGGCCGACGAGGCGAAAGAGGAAGCGCAAGGCGGCAGCATTGACCTGCATACGTCCAAGAAGGCAAAGAAAGCCGCGAAAGGAAACGTTGAGCCGGGTATTTCTTTTGTGCTCAGGACCGACAAAGGACCTTCGGTTGCCGGCGATGTAGAGAGCCTTGTCATTCGGCTGGGCGGAAAGATCGTGAAGCGGGGGATGTCAGGTGAAAATCCTTTGCTCGGCATTCTGATCGAGGAACGGAAACTGGATACTCTCCGGAAGAAACTTCGTTCTTTCGGCGAAGTTACCGGCAGTGGAATGAATTACGAGGCGGACGACCGGACAGGAGAAACGGCCGTGACGATTGAAATCGAACAGGAATAGCGGGGGCGGGAGATGAATATCTCGAATATCAGCACGTTTGACCGGGTAATGGCCCGCATGTGCGGGTTCTGTCCGGCCTGCCGTTATGCCCGCGGCAAACGGAACGGAATAGTCTTCAGGCTTGTCAGATATCTGGAGTCCGGTATTTGTCCGTTCTGCAGGGCTTACAAAAAAGTGCACGGGGGGTAATAATATGCAGGTATTGCAGATGATTTGGAACGGGATTGGCGGACTCGGCGCCGGAACTGTGCTCCTGAAGGCGCTCTTCATAATATTTCTGATGGCAGTTTTCTGGATGATTTGCGAGTTGGTCAAATACCTGGCGAATATCCTGGCAAAACTGGCCGTAGACGGTATGCGCTACCTGGCAATTGTCGTCAGGGGATGGCCGAAGAACACCGAAGAGACTGAAGGCGGCAGTGAAGGCGCCCGCTGGAACGGCTCAAAAAAGGGCGAGCGCTGAAGCCTGATATCGGATGCCCGAGTGCAGGGGAAAAGTTTTTTTGCGGCGGAATTTGATTTAGCTTGACATTGTTCCGGCTAAACTGTTACGGTGTCAAACATCCGTGATGACCACGGCATTTTCAAGAGGTAAAGAAACAGGAGAAAGAAAGTAAATGGTAAAAGGAACAGTAAAGTGGTTCAACGACAGCAAGGGTTTTGGTTTTATCGAGCAGGAAAACGGCGGGGATGTGTTCGTTCATTTCTCGGCCATAGCTGGTAACGGCTTTAAATCCCTTTCTGAAGGCGACGCGGTGGAGTTCGATGTTGTGAATGGTCCCAAAGGACTTCAGGCCGCCAATGTGACAAGGGTTTAACACATAATTCCATTGGTTGCGAAAAAGCCCCGGTTTTACCGGGGCTTTTTTTTGCCAAAATCCTGAATCCGTGACGGCCGGCCTCATCCCTTAAGCTTGCGGAGCAGCCATGCCATGTTTTCGCCGAGCGTCTTCATGGTTTTTATCCCTTCGTCGTCTTTCTCCACTTCCCCGATTTCCCTGCCTATGCCGATGTTCCAGTATGACGAGCCCGGTACGATCATCTGGCTGATGAAAAAGAAATGATTTATGGAGTCGAATGCGTGGATGGCGCCGCCCCGGCGCACGGCGATGATGGCCGCTCCGGCCTTGCGCCGGTACATGTCGCCGTTGGCCTTGGCCACCATTCCGCAGCGGTCGATCAGCGCCTTGGTTTCCGGCGTTATGTCGGCGAAATAAGTCGGAGACGCAATTATTATTCCGTCGGATTCGAGGATTTTTCCGATATACCCGTTCACCGGGTCATCCTTTATGGCGCATTGCCTGTTCTTGTCGGAGAAGCAACGGTAACATGCGACACAGCCGCTGATTCTGCTCCCCGCGAGTTGAACAAGTTCCGTGGTGATGCCTTCTTTTTCCAGTTCGGCCAGGGCATGTTTTACGAGGATGGATGTATTGCCGTCCTTGCGGGCGCTGCCGGAAAAGGCCGTTACTTTCATGGTGTCCTCCCGTGAGTGGTTTATGTGTCCGGGTCACCCGGATCCAACATGTTTGACAGCACAAGCCGATAATATGATTTCACGAATCAAGGTTGTCAAATGAAAAGTGTTCATCCGGAATTTATTTGCCCGGATGAAGTTTTAAGACCATTATTTACAACCAAAAATATAAAAAATTTGTTCTTGAAATTAAGAGGTTGGACATCTAATATAGTCAACAAACAATGAACGTTTATATCAGACTGAATCCGTAACGCCTTCACGCCTTCGTCTGCGCGGAATGCCTCGGTTTCTTGCATTTTCGCGGGATGAGACCACCCGGCGAAGCTCACCGGTGTAACAGGGGTGAAACGGCACCAGCGACGTTTAAACCCCGGCATACTGCTCGTCTCGGCGTGAAGGCGTCACGGATTCAGGTATTTGGAAAGTCAGCGGAAATGAAAAAAGAAAATAATATTCCGGCCCATGAAAGGAAGCGGGTGGTGGTGGCGATGAGCGGCGGGGTCGACTCGTCGGTCACGGCGGCGCTGCTCAGGGACGGGGGCTATGATGTAATCGGGCTCACCATGCAGCTATGGGAGGAAAAGGACGGAGCCGGCTCCCGCCAGTGCTGTTCCCAGGCCCATGTCTTCGATGCGGGCAGGGTGGCGAACCGGCTCGGCATAGATTTCCACGTGGTCGATTTTCGGGAGGAGTTTCGCAGGCTGATTGTCGATGATTTTGTGGACGAATATTTCAGCGGCAGAACCCCGAACCCCTGCATCCGATGCAACGAAAAGGTGAAATTCGGCATCCTCCTGGAAAAGGCGCGGGAACTCGGCGCGGATTACCTGGCGACGGGACACTACGCACGGATCGAGCGGGACGGCGCCGGCGTGTTCAGTCTGTGCAAGGGCAGGGACAAGGGAAAGGACCAGTCTTATTTTCTCTTCACCCTGACCCAGGACCAGATGTCGCGGATCCTGTTTCCACTGGGAAACCTGGAAAAACAAGAGGTGCGGCGGCTGGCCGAACAGTATGAACTGCCCGTCGCCGCGAAGAGCGAAAGCCAGGATATATGCTTTGTGCCCGATAATGATTATGCGCGCTTACTGGAGAAAGAGCGAAGCGGAGCGTCCATGTCCGGCAAAATCGTCGATGTGACCGGGAAGGTCCTCGGCAGCCATGACGGATACTACAGGTACACGGTCGGGCAGCGGAAGGGCCTCGGCATTGCCTGGCCACATCCGCTGTATGTGCTGGGGGTTGATGAAAGCAGGCGTGAAGTAATTGTCGGCCACCGGGATGAATTGTACAGCGACGGGCTCACCGCGACCGGAGTCAACTGGTCGTCCTCCGCTCCCGAAGTGCCGCTGGACGTTGTCTGCAAAATACGGTACCGGCACAACCCGGTTGCTTGCACGGTGTACCCGCTGCAGGGCAACCGCGTCGAGGTCCGCTTTGCGGAAAGGGAAAAGTCGGTCACTCCCGGCCAGGCGGTGGTATTTTACGACGGCGACCGGGTTGTCGGGGGCGGGTGGATAGAAAA
>DASRZQ010000223.1:0-12015 GCA_035686205.1 Geobacteraceae bacterium | reverse complement strand
GAGAGAATTCTTCAATGCTTATATGGGGTGGGATGTTTTGAGGGAACCAATGATTAAAATAGTCGCCAACAGTTTCACGGAAGAGGAACTGATCGGGATCAATACTTTTTTCAAATCCAGGTTCGGCAAGGTTTTGGCGGAGAAGTCGCCGGCGCTGTCGGCCGCGATCTCGGAGCTTATCGGGAGCAATCTCAACAAGGCCATGGGAGCGATGCAGCAATAGCCTGGGGACGAAAGGGGCGGAACCAAGTGTTGAAACGGTTATGACATATTTCCATATGCACGCCCGGCACTAAAAGAACACCCGTTTCAGCTTATCTGCGTATTATGCAATGATCTCGTCATGGAGGATAGTACTATGGAATCAACTCGTCTGATACGTGGGATCAGAGGACCGACACCGAATCGGTACCGGGCCTCATTGCTTATGAATCTGATCTTTACGCCGGTCCTTCTGGGACTGCTGGCATGCAGCGGCGGTTCCGGTTCCCCAAACACCGGCTCGCCTGCCGCGGCCTTGCCGGTAATCACATCATTCACAGCCTCTCCCACGGTCATCGCGCCGGGGCAGAGCAGCCAGCTGGCCTGGACCGTGAGCGGCGCGACAAGCCTCAGCCTGAACGGCGCCGCTACCTCCGGCAGCGGCACGAATGTAAGCCCGGCGAAGACTGCCACCTATACCCTGACGGCCACTAACGCCGCCGGCACTTCCACGGCCTCGGTGACCGTAACCTTGGGCGGCACAATGGTAACCTACGCCGATCTCAGCGGCGCCGACCTCGGCATCGGAGCGAATCTGAACGGGGCCATCCCGTTTCCCGCGAGCAACGCGTGGAACTCGGACATCTCCACCGCCCCGGCGGACCCGAATTCCGATTCGCTCATCAACAGCATCGGCCTTGGCACCGGGCTTCATCCTGACTTCGGATCGGGTTTATACCAGGGCGCCCCCATCGGCATTCCCTATGTGGTGGTTTCCGGAAGCCAGCCGAAAGTACCCATCATTCTTGGCGCGTACAAGGACGAAAGTGATCCGGGGCCTTATCCCGTGCCGCCAAACGCCCCCATTGAAGGCCAGATGGCGGACGGCTCGCCCTTTGGCGGGGACCGCCATGTGCTGGTCATCGACCGCGACGCCAATCGGCTGTATGAGCTGGGAAACGCCTATCCGCAGGGCGACGGCAGCTGGCAGGCCAGCGTCGGCGCCCTGTTCCATCTGGATTCAAATATCGTGCGCCCCGGCGGGCAACCCGGGTGGACCAGCGCCGATGCGGCGGGCCTGCCCATATTCCCCGGGCTCGTCCGTTATGAAGAGGCCGCCAGCGGCGTGATTTGCCACGCCCTGCGATTCACGGTGAACACTACCCGTCGGGCCTATGTGCCCCCCGCCACCCACTGGGCTTCCAGCAACACGAACCCCAATGTGCCTCCCATGGGCATGCGCGTGCGCCTGAAGGCAAGCTTCGTCATCCCCGGCACTTTCAGCACCGAAACTAAAGCCATCCTCCAGGCGCTGAAGACCTACGGAATGCTCGTGGCCGACAACGGCTCCAACTGGTATATCAGCGGAGCGCCCGACCCCAGGTGGGATAACGACAGGCTGGTAAGCGAACTTGCCAGTGTTAAGGGGAGCAACTTCGAGGTGGTTAGAATGGACGGTCTCGTGGTCCCGTGACCTCGTCCAGTTCCCTGAGCAGTTCAGGCGGAATCGTCTTGCCCAGCTGCCGTGCCTTGAATAGGTATTCCCTCGCCTTTCCAATATCTTTGATCGACGGATCGATATAGCAGAGGCCGAGAAGATAATTGACATCCGCGTCGTTTTCCAGCCCGGCATAAGACAAGGTGAGGTAATCCCGCGCCCTGGCATAGTCCTTAAGGCCGAAGCAGGCAACGCCAAGCAGATGCCGGGCATCACCGATAAGAGGGGAAGAGCTTGCCCGGTAAAGTTCCTCGGCGCGCTCCAGCGGTCTGACGGCATCCTGCGGCTGGTTCAGTCCCAGGAAAGTCATTCCCAATCCATAGAAACCTTCCGGATTTTCCGGATATTTGCCGGCGAGCCACCTGTATTCGGCAAGGGTCTTTTCGGCATCCCCCCGGATGCTGTAAGCAACCGCCAGGTCCTGGTGGGCGACTGGATTATCGGGTTTTACCGCAATGGAGCGTTCGTACCAGTGGATCGCCTGACTGATGTCACCTTCATGGCGGAATATCACCCCGATATTGTCCATGGCATCGCAGTAGCCGGGATCACGTTCAATTGCCTTGAGGTATTTCTCTTTTGCCTCTGCAAACTTCCCGTGCGCTTCGAGATCGATGGCTTCATTGTAGAGCTTTCTGGCTTCCTCGTCCGCAGTAGGGCAAATTACGTCGCCCTGGCTGGTCTTGGATTTTATGACAGGATCAATGCCCGGAAGCTTCTCGCCGGGTGAGGAAGCGCCCTGCATCGCGGCATCAGGCGAAGCGGCCCAAGCCGCATACGTGCAGCAGGCAACTATAATGAAGGCAAAAGAAATGATGTATGTGCGTCGCATTCCAGTGTTACCTCGCAAAGATATTCGGTAAACAGGTCCGGTGTTTCGGATATTGTCTATATCCTGTCTTAATCGGAAAAACAAGTGCATTTCAAAAGCTGTGACACAATTTGTGGCTTGTTTGGCAGCTTGAAACTTATTACAGCCATTCATAAATTCGATGACGTATCAATATTTCTTCGGAAATGTTGTCATTTCGAACAAAGAGAGAAATCTTGCAGGTTTTGACGCATGCATTAAGATATCTCCCCTTGATCGAGAGGACATCAATTTTATGAAAAAACTTGCTTAGCCGACTCTTGCTGAAAATTTTTTGCATTCACAACCTTTTTTCTATACAGGTAAGGCAATTACAGTTGAAATAACACGCGGTTGGCAGGCAGATCATGATTAAGTGCATGGTGTAACACATCTACACTATTCTGTATATTCAATCTAATCGCCGAATCGTTTTCCCGTTGTCTGACTCTTGCGAAAAGCGGGATTTTAATAAAAGTTGCCTCTCCCAAAATACTGATTTATCGGATTTCGCCGAATATCGGGCGAGAAAAAACTTGCGACTTGGCACTTCATTTGCTTTAATGCAGATTCGCCACCTTTAGCCACATTAAAAAACCAACAATGCACATCCACCGTATACTGGAGGTAATCGCTCATGTGTCGTATTGGAGCCATCAAAAGTCTGAACTATGTGCACCCGAGCCGGGCCCTCAAGCTGATGAATTCACAGCAAAAAGGGCACGACAACTCGGGCTTCGCCATGGTCATGCAGGACCTGGGGGGGATTTTCGAGGAGTACAAGCAATTCCCGACCATCTCCCTGGCCTGTACCAACGAAGGCTTGAAGATCGCCGAGGAAATGCTGGACGCCGCCGGATTCCGGCAGATTTTCCAGTGGAACCCGGAGACGAACTGGAAACCCGGCATGGACATCCAGGCCCTGCCCAATTATGTGTTCAGGACTTTCGACTATCCTGACAAGTACAAGAACGCGGCCGCGAAAGAAAAGGAAGAGCTGCTGACCAGCACCCGCCTGCAGATACGCGCCGCCCTGGACAAGGACCAGACCGGTTTCGTCTATTCGTTCTGGCCCGACGTCATTACACTCAAGGAAATCGGCGATCCACGCGACATCGGCACCTTCTTCGGCCTCTGGGAGCCCGATGATTCCTTTACGGCGAAAACCATTACCGCCCAGTGCCGTCAGAATACCAACTACGCCATCGTCCGTTACGCGGCCCATCCCTTTTTCCTTCAGGGATACGTGACGCTTACCAACGGCGAGAACACCTTCTACCAGAAAAACAAGGAATTCCAGTCCACCCTGCACCCCGGATACATCGGTTTCGAATCCGACTCCCAGTGTTTCCTCTACACCATGCACTACATGCACCGCCAGCTGGGATGGCCGCTTCAATATTACAAGCACATCATCACCCCGCTTCCCTTCGAGGATGTGGTCAAACGTGAAGACAAGGATGTGCTTCTCGCCATCCGCCAGTCACTGGCACACCTGGAGATAAACGGCCCCAACACCATCATCGGCACCCTGCCCGACTTTACCCTGTGGGTGGTCTGCGACGCCAAGAAGCTTCGTCCGATCGTGGTGGGGCACACCAGGGACACGGTGGTCTTTTCCTCGGAAGTCTGCGGGATAAACGAGGTCCTGCCCGAGAGGGACTGGGAAACCGACATTTACCCGAACGAGCGGGAAATAGTCGTCGTCGACAATAATCTGGAGGTCCAGCGATGGAAACAGTAAAAATAAACGATCTGGCCTGTAACGACCTTCCATGGAAGGTTATCTACGATACCAAGCGCTGCACCCTGTGCGGCTCCTGTGTCGCGGCCTGCACCTTCGGCGCCATCAAGCCGAAAGTGGAAAGGCGGCGCAAGTCATTCTCCGACACGGAAACCCCGGAGCCGAAGATCAAGTTCAGCGCCACTCCGGTCATTACCCAGGTGAAAATCCTGAAGCACTTCTGCCGTGGCTGCGGCGTCTGCGAGCGGGTATGCCCGAACAACGCCATCCGCTCCGAGCGCAATCCCGATTCACGGTACACGGTTGTCTCCCAGGCTCTCACCGGCCAGTCTCCGAAGCGCGGCGGGCGCAACAACCTGGAGGTACAGGCCCGTACCCTGGATACCATCCGCGTCGGTCGCATATCGCAGATGACGGACCCGAGCCTCGACGCCCAGCGTCACACGTTCGACTGCCTTGCTCCCCTGGGCCGCATTCTGCCGGCGACCAGACTCCCGTTCACCATCAGCCCGGACGGCAAGCTGGTAAACGACGGCCAGACCCCTCCGGTGCGCTGGATATACCCGATCATCATCGGCGACATGTCCATCGGCGCCCTGTCCTGGAGAATGTGGGAAGCAGTGGCCATGGCCGTGGCGTACCTCAACGAGGAATGCGGCCTGCCGGTCCGCATGTGCTCCGGCGAAGGCGGCATGCCGGTGCGCCTGCTGAAGAGCAAATACCTGAAATACATTATCCTGCAGATCGCTTCCGGCCACTTCGGCTGGAACCGCATCATAAAGGCCATGCCGCACATGGTCGAGGACCCCGCCGGCGTGCTGATCAAGATCGGCCAGGGGGCCAAGCCGGGTGACGGCGGCCTGCTCATGGCGGCCAAGGTCGCTTCGCACATCCAGGCAATCCGCGGCGTGCCCAAGGCCGACCTGCTGTCGCCTCCCAACCACCAGGGGCTTTACTCCATCGAGGAGAGCGTGCAGAAGATGTTCCTCTCCTTCAACGCGGCGTTCAAGTTCCGCGTGCCGGTGGCCATCAAGGTGGCGGCCAGCGCCACTTCGGTATCGGTGTTCAACAACCTGGTCCGTGACCCGTACAACATCGTCGGCGGTTTCTTCCTCGACGGCATCGACGGCGGCACCGGGGCGGCCCATGACATTTCCCTCGACCACACCGGCCATCCGGTGGTCAGCAAGCTGCGCGACTGCTACCTCGCGGCCGTAGCACAGGGTCGACAGGGCCAGATTCCGCTTTGGGCGGCCGGCGGTCTCGGCAAGACCGGGAACCTTGCGGCCGATGCCTTCAAGATGTTCTGCCTGGGCGCCAACGGCGTGTTCACCGGCAAGCTTATCCTCCAGCTGGCGGGGTGCCTCGGCAACGAGCACAGCCGCTGCAATGCCTGCAACACCGGTCTTTGCCCGGCGGGCATCACCACCCAGGAACCGCTCCTCGTCCACCGGCTCAACACTGACCGGGTTGCGGAAAACATCGTCAACTACTTTCTGGCCGTCGACACGGAACTGCGCAAGCTCATGGCGCCCATCGGCAACTCTTCGCTGCCGGTCGGCCGCTCCGACTGTCTGGTCGCAACCGACAAGGCCGTAGCGGACCGCTTGCAGGTCCAGTACGTCTGCTAAGGAGGCAATATAAAAATGGCAGCTTTTATTTCAGGTTTTGATGAGCAAAACAAACGCATCTCGACGCAGCAGCTGCTGCAGAAGATATACGCGGCCCTGGACCAGGGCGAAACGGAATTCGAGGTCCTCTCCTCCGGCCATCACGATATCGGCGGCCCGCTCTGGACCAAGGACGGAAAGCCGCTGAAGTTCACGGTTAAAAATCCCGGCCAGCGCGTCGGCTCCTTCGGTCTCGAAGGTACCGAGATCGTCGTGGAAGGCCCGGCCCCGGCCGATGTCGGCTGGCTCAACGCCGGCGCCACTCTTACCCTGAAAGGGGACGGCGGCGACACCACCGGCCACTGCGCGGCCAGCGGCAAGATCTACGTGGGCGGCCGAGGCGGCACCCGTACCGGTTCGCTGATGAAGCACGATCCGGCCTATGAAGCGCCGGAAATGTGGATTCTGAAGAACACCGGCTCCTTTTCCTTCGAATTCATGGGCGGCGGCATCGCCGTGGTTTGCGGCTACGACTCCGAGCAGTTCGAATCGGTCCTCGGCGACCGCGCCTGCGTCGGCATGGTAGGCGGCACCATCTATGTGCGCGGACCGGTCAAGGGGCTGACCAAGCTGGTCTGGCAGCTGGACCTGGACGACGCCGACCGGGAGTTCCTGTCCGCCAACATGCCGATTTTCCTGGAAAAGATCGGCCGTCCCCAGCTTCTCGCCGAACTGACCGACTTCTCCCAGTGGAAAAAGATCGTCGCCATGACCTGGGAGGAGCGCCAGCGCAAGGAGCGGATCACCATGAAGGAATTCCGCACCCAAAAATGGGTCGAGGGCGGGATCTTCGGTGATGTCGTCGCGGATGACTACGAACGTGTCGCCAACTTTGTCAATACAGGCGAAGACCGGCTGAAGATACCCCACTGGCAGAACAAGTCCTACGGCGCCCCATGCCAGGCTTCCTGCCCGAGCGAAATCCCGACCCAGGACCGCATCAACCTGCTCCGCCAGGGGAAAGTCAAGGAAGCGCTGGAACTGGTTCTCCACTATTCACCGTTCCCGGCCAGCGTCTGCGGCCAGGTATGCCCCAATCTCTGCATGGACGCCTGCAGCCGCCAGTTCCTCGACCATCCGGTGGCCATGAAGGAGCTGGGACGGCTCTCGCAGGATATTTCCTCACCGGCGAAAAAGCCGGATACCGGCAAAAAGATCGCGGTAATCGGCGGCGGCCCGGGCGGTTTGTCGGCAGCATGGCAGCTGCGGCTGCTCGGACATGATGTGACCCTGTTCGAGGGGGACAAGGAAGTGGGTGGCAAGCTTCGACAGGCGATTCCCATGGAAAGGCTCCCCCGGGAGACCCTGAACCGGGAGATCAACCGCGTCAAGGAGATGGGGGTCGATATCCGCATTTCACAGAAAATCGACAAGAAAAAGTTCGAAGCCATGAAGGACAAGTACGACGCGGTGGTCGTCGCCAGCGGCGCCCACAACCCGGTCGTCATCCCGTTTCCAGGCCACGAGCGGCTGGTCAAGGGCCTTGATTTCCTGAAGGCCATCAACAACGGCAAAAGGCCGAAGGTCGGAAAACGGGTCGTGGTCATCGGCGCCGGCAACGCCGGCATGGACGTGGCCCTCGGCGCTTACGCCATGGGCGCGGACAAGGTCGTAGCCATCGACGTCCAGCGTCCGGCCGCGTTCCAGAAGGAAATCGACCATTTCAGCGCCCTGGGCGGCGAGATACAGTGGCCGGTATTTACCGGGCGCATCGACGAGAACGGCCTGCACACCAAGGACGGCCGCCTCATCGAAGCGGATACGGTCATCATATCCATCGGCGAGCGTCCCGACCTCTCTTACGTTCCACGTGAATGGCTGACCGATCGCGGCATGATGGACACCAACGACTGCTGGCAGTCCGCCCACGCTCCGAAGGTGTTCGCCATCGGCGATACCATCAAGCCGGGTCTGCTGACCCATGCCATCGCCGGCGGACGCGAAGTGGCCGGGTATATCGACGAATTCCTGGCCGGCAAGCCGCTGGTCGCAAAGAAGAAACCGGAGATGATCCCCCAGGAGAACCTGAACAGGGAGCTGTTCATGCCCAAGAACCGCGGCCGTTTCCGGGTCACGGACGCCCGCGACGAGGTGCACCGCTGCCTCTCCTGCGGCACCTGCCGCGACTGCTCCATGTGCCTGGAAACCTGTCCGGAAGGGGCGATTGTCCGCCTGGACAAGGAAGACGGCTCCTACGAGTACGTATCTGACGACAAGTACTGCATCGGCTGCGGCATCTGCTCCGGCATCTGCCCCTGCGGCGTCTGGGCTATGGAAAAGGCCATCCCCTGAGAAATTTCAAAATATCCGTTTGCAATGCGCATTGTGCGCTTCTCCCGCAATCCACAATAAAATGGGGCGGTTCCGAAAGGACCGCCCTGAATTTTATCCTGCCTCTGTTTCTTTTTCTGTCGTTGCATGAGAACCGGAAACTCAAGTCAGTTGTTGACGAACCGGAACCCGATGTGCGAAATTATAGCATAATTAAAAATCTGAAGGAGGTATTGACGTGGAATTCCAGTTCAGTATTCCAAGTTCCATTGCATTTGGCGAAGGATGTGCTCAAAGCGTAGATCATATAGTGATGGGAATGGAATTGACCCGAGTCTTCTGCATTTACGACCCGGGGGTCAGGAATGCGGGTATTGCCGCCGGGATCGTCGCGTGTCTGAAAAACGCGGGTCTGGAAGTTGTAGAGTGGGACGGAGTAGTGGCCAATCCGACCGATGTCGTGGTTGAAGAAGGCGCCAGGCTGGCCAGGGAGGCGAAGTCCGAAATAGTGGTTGCAGTCGGCGGAGGAAGTGTCATCGACGCCGGCAAGGCAATCTGCGTCCTGCTGACCAACGACTCACCCATCAAACAGTATGAAGGCATGAACATGGTCAAGATTCCGGCCGCGCCTCTGGTCGCAATACCCACAACGGCCGGTACCGCCAGCGAAGTTACCGCTTTTTCCATTGTCACCGATACGGAAAAGCTGAAAAAAATGGTTATCGGAGGCCAGTTCATCGGGGCCAGCTACGCCCTCATAGATCCGCTTCTGACAGTAAATCTGCCGCAGGCGCTGACCGCCTCGACCGGCATGGACGCCTTGACCCACGCAGTCGAGGCATACCTGTCCAGGGCGGCTTCAATGCCTACCGATATCAACGCCCTGAAAGCCGTCGAGCTGATCGCCGCCAATCTCGTTGAGGCGGTCGAAAACGGTAAAAACATCGAAGCGAGGGCCAATATGCTGCTCGGCAGCATGCTGGCCGGATTCGCCTTCAATTCCGCGGTACTCGGCCTGGCCCACTCCATCGCCCACCCCCTGAGTGTCCATTCCGGACTTCCTCACGGTGTAGCCAACGCCGCCGTCCTCCCTTATGTCATGGAGTTCAATGCCGAAGCGGCGCCGGAAAGGGTACGGAACATCGGAAAAGCCATGGGGTTGGATGTGAGCGGACTTTCCGAAGAGCAGGCCGTCCTGGAAACGATTTCCGCGGTCAAGGAGCTTTCGCGCAAAATCGGCATCCCGACCCTGAAGGAAGCAGGCGTTTCCAGGGATCAGTTTGACCGGATAGCCAAAGACGCCCTCCAGGAAGTCAGCACCATCTTCAATCCGCGTGACCCGAACAAGGAAGATGTGTTGAAGATACTGGAAAAGGCGTATTGACAGTGAGACGTGAGATGTAAGACGTTAGAAGCAGAAAGGGGTGACGTCTCACATCTTACTTCTCACATCTTACTTTTATCGGAGTCTCCAATGCCCGAAAAAAATCTCATGCTCGGCAACGAGGCAATGGCGCGCGGTCTGGTCGAGAACGGCTGCGCCATAGCCACTTCGTATCCCGGCACCCCCGCGTCCGAAATTCTCTCCGCCGTTGCCCGCTGGCAGAAGGAATTGCACCTGCCCATGCACGTGGAATGGAGTGTCAACGAAAAGGTGGCCCTGGAGATCGCCTATACCGGGAGCATCTCCGGATTGCGCACGGCGGTGGCGATGAAGCAGGTCGGGCTGAACGTGGCTTCCGACCCGTTCATGAGCGCCGCGTATCTCGGGGTTAAAGGCGGTTTTATTGTCATAAGCGCCGACGACCCCGGACCCCATTCCTCCCAGACCGAGCAGGACAGCAGAATGATGGCCATGATCGCCCGCGTGCCGGTGCTCGATCCGGATTCGCCGCGGCATGCGAAGGAACTTGTCTCCCTTGCCTTTGAACTGTCGGAACAGTTCGAGATCCCCGTCATGCTCCGGCCGACAACGCGCGTGTGTCACGCGGGGCAGGACATCCTCTCCGGAGAAGTAAGGCAGGACGGCCGCAAAGCAGATTTCCGCCGGGAACCCGCCCGCTGGGCGGCGACGCCGAAGTTCCGCTATCGGCAGCACCTGCAGCTGGTGGAAAAATTGGCGGCAATCGCCGCCTACGAACCGACTGCGCCGGTGCGCGTTAATCCGACCGTTGCGGCGGCAAAGGCCGTTGTTGCCTCAGGGGTGGCCGCGGCCCACGTTCGCGAAATTCTGAGCGAACCTGAACTCCGGGACGCCCTGGCGCTGTACCAGGTGATCCAGCCGTATCCTCTACATAGCGGCTTCGCGGACAGCCTTCTCGCTTCATATGATGAAATCCTGGTGCTTGAGGAAACGACCGGGGTAATCGAAATGCAGCTGGCCGACCGGAACAGGGTAAAAGGAAAACTGACCGGAACGATTCCGGAAGCGGGAGAGCTCCTTCCCGAAACGATCGAGCGCCTGGTGAAAGAGTTCGCGGAAATCTCCGCCGACGTCCCGCCTCCCACGGAAGTGTCAGGCGGCAAGCGGCCCACCCTTTGCCCCGGCTGTCCCCACAGGGCCAGCTTTTACGCCATAAAGAAAGCGGCGCCGAAAGGAATTTATCCGAGCGACATCGGCTGCTACACGCTGGGCCTCAACCTGGGCGGTGTCGATACGGTCCTCTGCATGGGGGCAACCATAGGCCAGGCCGCCGGCTTCTACCAGGCATACCGCCTGGCCGGGGAAGACATCGATATCGTAGCGACTATAGGCGACTCGACTTTTTACCACGCCGGGATTCCGCCTCTCATCGACGCTGTTGTACAGAACGCGCATTTTGTCCTGGTAATCCTCGACAATTCGACCACCGCCATGACCGGCAACCAGCCGACCCCGGCCCTCGGCGTCGGCGCTGGAGGGGAACCTACGGAGACCGTTCATATGGAAAGCCTGGTCAAGGCCTGCGGCGTGAAATTCTGCAGGGTCGGGGATCCGGCCGAACTGCCCCGTTTCGTCGAACTCCTCAAAGAAGCAGTCGCCTTCAGTCACGCCGAAGGGCCAGCCGTGGTCATAGCCCGGCGCCCCTGCCTCCTGGACCGGCGTCAGCCGACGCGACCTTCCCTGAAAAAGGTGGATGTAACCAACGACTGCAACGGCTGCCAGCACTGCGTCAAACAGTTCGAATGCCCTGCGCTGGTCTTCGACGAAGGCGCCGGGCGGGTTTCCGTCGACAGAATGATCTGCGCCGCTTGCGGTGTTTGCGTCGATGTCTGTCCCCGCAACGCCATAAAATCCCGCGAAGGCGGAGAGGAGCTTGAACGATGACCGATAGGCGGATCCTGGACAACCAGCAGCTGATCATAAGCGGCGTCGGCGGACAGGGAATTCTTTTTATCACCCGGCTGCTTGCCGAAGCGGCGATAGCAAGGAAACTGCCGGCCCTCTCATCGGAGACCCACGGCATGGCCCAGCGCGGGGGAATCGTCGTATCTCACCTGAAGGTTGGCGAATTTTCCAGTCCGCTGGTCCGCTCCGGACATGCGGACGGCATGCTGGTCATGCGGGGGGACAATTTCCCCCTCCACGTCTCTTTTCTCGGGACAGGAGGATGGGCGGCGCTGAACACCGGCACCATGGAGCCCGAAGCGAACGGCCTTGTCGTCCATGCCGTAGACGCGGACCGGCTGGCGTGCGAATGCGGCGCGCCGCAAACCGTAAACCTGGTCCTCCTCGGTTTTGTCCTGGCGGAAAATTCGCCCTTTCCCTTTTTCTGCTCGGCCGACGACATCAGGACAGTTA
>DASRZQ010000222.1:0-10829 GCA_035686205.1 Geobacteraceae bacterium | reverse complement strand
TCCTTCGGTCTGCTTGAGGAGCTCTTCCAGCATGCAAAGGTCGTGACCCGAGACGAGGATCGCCTTGCCTGCTGTGGTTCCGAGCTGGACTTTGGTCGGTACGGGGTGACCGTAGTGTTCCACGTGCCCTTCGTTCAGAAGTCCCATCACCTTCAGGTTCAACTTCCCGCACTCCATGGAGAGGCCCACGTAATCCATAAGCCCCAGGGATTTGTCGGCGGTTGCGGCAAGGGCCTTGTGGAAGAAGGCCAAAACATCTTCATCTTCCTTGCCGAGGATTTGAACGTGGTCGGCATAGGCAGCCATGCCCTTCAGGCCGTAGGTGAGGATTTCGATGGCGGAGCGGATGTCTTCGTTTTCATGGAGAGCCTTGATGCCGTACTGCTCACCCTGCTTCACCATGTCGTCGGCCGGTTTCCAGGCGGCGGGGCCGTCCTCGAACTCGCGCGCCTTGATGCCGTTCGCGGCCTGGAACGCCTCTTCATAAAGACCCCTGGCTTTTTCCTTTACCTCGAAACACTGCTTGATGAGCTGCGTCAGCCGCGCGGGGTCGAAGTCGACGTTGGTAACCGTAGCGAAAAGCCCTTCGATCAGGAACTTGTCGATGGCCTGGTCTTTTTTGCCGAGGTTGCGCGCCTTGTCGGCGAAGAACGCGAGGCCCTTCAGCCCGTACAGCAGGTTGTCCTGCAGGGCCGCCACTTCCGGGTTCTTGCCGCATACGCCCGATATGTCGCACCCGATTCCTTTTGCCGCCTGTTCACATTGATGACAAAACATTTTCATGTTCCCCCTTCGGTTTTTTTATTGGTCACCCCGCCGTTTGCCAGGGGCGATGAAGTTTCTTCTGCTCTGATGGGTGTACGATAACTCCATAATCGGGGGAAAGCTTTGACATGGGTCAAGTTTTGGCGGAAAAAAATAATGTTTCAAAAAGCCTTTTCCCATGCGTAATGGAATGGCGATAGCGCGCAGACAAAAAGTAAAATATTGTTTTACATTCACGGTTATATTTGTTATTTATAAATATAATTTATTAAGTATTTTTCACGACATTTCTGCTTTGTTAAAGGAGGGAAGTCATGGCGGGAAACGGAAAATCGCTGATTCTTTCTTTTGATGACGGGCCGACGCCCGTGAATCCGCTTATGAAGATTTTGCAGACTTTACAGCAGAATAACATCAAGGCGGAATTTTATGTCCTTGGAACCAAAGTTAAACAAAACCCGAGTTATGCCAAAATGATTGTAAACGCGGGACACAAGGTCCAGGTTCATTCATGGGAGCATATAGACCTTACCAAGGTGTCCAAAGAGACGGTTCAATCGCAACTGGAGCAGACGCGGCAGGAAATATTCAAAGCCACCGGCGTTAATCCGACCAGGATCAGGCCCCCATACGGCGCCGGAGGGTGGCCGGGACACTATAACCGGAATCTGGCCGATGTGGCGAGCGGACTGTCGCTGGCCATACAGAACTGGGATATCGACACGGAAGACTGGAAAGCCCCCAAAGGAATCAAGGGGGCAAAAATCACTATGATAGAGAATCAGTTTAAACACAACGGTAGCAAAACCCGGCTTAATGTGCTTATGCATGTCCAGGATGAAACCTCGCAGGACCTCCAGTCTTTCATAAACGTTCTGAAGGGGTGGGGGTATACTTTTGCGATGCCGTGAACGACAGCCCGGCAAGGGCCTCAGGCCCTATCGAATCGGGCGTGCAAGTGAACAGATATTCAGGAGCAGACAATGAAAATACTGCTGCCAATTATTATGGCATTAATTTTTTTGTCGGGATGCAGCAATCCTTCTCTGCATCAGGCAAGCAACAGCTATAAAAGCAAAAGGGATTACGCCAGCCTCGAAATCATTTACAAAAATATGCACAAGGGAATGAAGCGCGCCGATGTGGAGCACCTGCTCGGAGAACCGGATTATTCCCCGACGGAAGGGCAGTACTATTATTCTTCAGATCGTCTCGAATATCCGGACAAAGTCAATGACGGGCCGAAGGCGTCGGTCGGGATTATCGTCGATTACCGGGACGCAAAAGGAAATCTGACCAATGTGCTGCAAACTTTCAGTTTGGGCCCTATCGGTGAGTAGCCGGAATGGCTGATGGTGAACGCAGGATTGTCGTCCCTGTTATATGAAACTCCCTTCAAAGAACTGCGGTGTCGAGAATTCCTCAGCGGAGTGCCGCATTCATCCCGTCATCCGCTGACAGCTCGTGCATGCCAGTTCCCACCCTCTGTATCCTCTTCCGTGAGAAACGGCAAACCTTTCCTCACAGTCACCAAGTTCACGACTTCATAAATATGTTGTCATCTCGACCAAAGGGAGAGATCTTCATGGGTGCCGTGGAACCCTTAAGATTTCTCTCTTCGTTCGAAATGACAACTTTTCAGCCGACGAATTGACATGACACCGAATTTATGAACGGATGCGCTAAGAGCTTGTCCGTAAAAAAACATTCTGGGCGCGATCCGTCGGAACTGTTCTTTACGGACAATCTCTAAGTTTGAAAATCGGTAATCTGCAGTTGGTCGTGAATTTGGGCTTTTCTTTTAGTCAGGCAAGAGCATAATTAAAAAGGGTCTTCATTTTTCCCGCAGTCAAAATACACAGTTACAAAACGGAAATCTTCAGGCTTTGAGATCATATGGCAAGCGAACTTGAAAAACAGGCGGCGGCGCGGGCGGCGCTGGACTTTGTCAGGGACGGAGACGTCGTCGGGCTGGGAACGGGAACCACCGCGGCCTATTTCATCCGGTACCTGGGGGAACGGGTGAGGGAAGGGCTTAATGTCAGGTGCATTCCCACTTCCGAACACTCCAGGATCATGGCAGCCGGTCTCGGCATCCCACTGGCCGGTTTCGACCAGTGCCCTCACATCGACGTGGACATCGACGGCGCAGACGAGATCGATCCGCATTTGCAGCTGATCAAGGGACACGGCGGGGCGCTGCTGAGGGAAAAGGTCGTGGCGTCAGCTTCCCGGAAGGTGGTAATTATCGCCGATTCCTCCAAGCAGGTAACGATGCTGGGCAAGTTTCCGCTGCCGGTGGAGGTGGCGCCCTTCGCCCAGGCCCTTGTGGCCAGGCGCATAGCGGCGCTAGGGGCTTCGGTAGCCGTGAGGATGGGAATGGACGGACGGCCGTTCGTAACCGACGAAGGGCATCATATCCTGGATTGCGGCTTCGGCCGGATTGCCGATCCGCAGGATCTCGCCGACCTGCTCGACCGCATGCCCGGCGTGCAGGAGCACGGCATCTTCCTTGGCCTGGCCGACGTGGCGCTGATCGGCAGGGGAGACAAGGTTGCGGAATTTCACCGGCTGGGAAGGATGGCTACGCGTATCAACCGGGCAGATAGCCCCTGATGCCCTCGACGAATCCCGTCGGCTCGAACCTGAATGTTTCCCGCCATTTCCCGTCGCAGATGCTCTCCTCCATCAGCATGGCTATCTGGTCCAGCGTGATGGGAAAGAAGGAGAATCCCTGCAGGAGCCCGGCTGCCAGCTTCACGAATCCGGCGGGGGTTTTCAGCTTCGTGACTCGGTCCTTCCCCAAAGACCTGCCTATGATGTCGAGCATCTCGTTATAGGTCATCCGGTCAGGTCCGCACAATTCGTAGGTGTGGCCGATGGTCCCGGGCATATGCAGCGACCCGGCAAAGCAGAGCGCCACGTCGTCGGCCGCAATCGGCTGCAGGCGGTAATTGCCGTCGCCGATTACCGGGACCGCGGGATACGATCTTATGTAACCGGCCAGCATGTTGACGAACCCGTCTTTCGGCCCGAAGATGATCGAGGGGCGGAAGATGGTATAATCGAGACCTGAAGCCCGGACATGCTCCTCGGCTCCGAACTTCGTCCTGTGGTACATGGAGGTCGCGCCGGGACGGGCGCCCAGGGCCGACATGTGCAGGTAACGTTTTATCCCGGCTTTCCGGCAGGCTCCTATTATTTTCTCAGTGGCCTGCACGTGGAGCTTGTCGAAGGTCACCCCCCGGCCGGGGAATTCCCGGATAATCCCGACCAGGTTTATGGCGGCATCGCATCCCTGAAGGGCATCGGCCCAGGTTTCGGGCCTGGTCACGTCGCCCGGGACCGTCTGAACGCCGTTTGCGGCCCCGGCTGTTCTCCGGTGCGAAAGGAGCCTGATGGCATGTCCTTTTTCCAGCAGAATGCTCCGCACGTGCCCGCCCACGAAACCGGTCCCGCCGGCAAGGAAAATTTCCATATTGAGCCTCCGAAGCTGGGCGAAATTGTTTTAAAATATGAATGTAGGGGAGAGGCATGCCTCGCCCTTTTATGCATTTTGCCGCATCGGGATGAGGGCGACGCATGCGTCGCCCCTACAGGTATATGATAAATTCTACCTCACAAATCACCGATTGCCACGCACGGCCGGCTGCTCTATAATGACCGGGCAATCGGTATTTCGCGCGGCCTGAATTTTTCCCGGAGAGAACATGGGCAAAACACTGCATATATTCCCGTCGATGGCGGTCGTGGAGGCCCACGACAGGCGGATACTGGAACGGTCGGGGATTCTCCTCGGCATCGAAGCCGTTACGCTGAAAAGGCTTGCCGAGGAAATCGCTTCGTGTTCCATGTTTCAGGGTCGTCCGATTTCCAATGTCGGCATACGCCTTGTACTCGAAGAAATTGTCAGGAAACGCTACGCAGGGGGCGATGGGCATTTTTCGGCCCACGTGAATTCTCCGGGTTTTATCAGGGCGCTTGCCGGTTTCATCGGAGAGGCGAAGCAGGCTCTGGTCGCCGCGTTGGACTTCGCCGAAATTGTCCGCCGAATGCCGGGCCACGGGAGACTGGCGGAACTGGCCGTCCTTTACGGAAAATATGAACGGGAGCTTGCGGAACGCGGACTCGCGGACAGTCATGACCGGGAATTGACGGCTCTCGATCACCTCAGGCGAGGCGGCGCCCTGCCGCCGCTCTTTGAAGGCTTCACCCGGATTTCATGCTCGTCCGTCCATGATTTCACCCCTCTCCAGCTGGCATTCCTGGCGGAGCTTTCCCGGAGAATGCCGGTGGAAATCGTCATCCCTTACGATTTCGGCCACACCTACCTGTTTTCACACATTTCAAGGACTGTCGACGCAATTGAATCCCTGGACGACACCGGCCTCAACCTGGAACTAAAATTCGTGGAACCGGAAGGGACATTCCTTACCCCGATCCTGAAGTCCGTATACGAGGGCGACGGGCCGGACAGCTTCGATGTGCCGGGGGGAAGAACCGCCGTCATTGCCGCTCCCGGGGCCTACCGGGAATGCGAGGAGATAGGCCGGAGAATCAGGAAGCTGATGGAAGAGGGCACCGACCCTTCCCGCATCGCCGTGCTGTTCAGGGATGCCCGGGTCCACGCCGATATGCTGGAGGACGTCTGCCGCCGTTTTTCCATTCCGGTCTCCTACCGTCGCGGGATTCCGCTCAATGCCTCGTCGCTGGTCCGGACCATCCTGGCGCCGTTCGACATTGTCGCCGCCCGTTATGGCCGGGAGGAACTGCTCGGACTCCTCAAATCCTCGTATTTCCATCCGCTTTCATGCCCTTCAGGCGGTTCGTTCCCGGGCGATGCCTTTGAAGATCTGCTGATCTCGGCGTCGTATGTGGACGAGGCTGTTCAGCCCCTGGAATCAAGAGTCGGCAGGTGGCTCGCCGCCCGGAGGAAATCCGGGCTTGCCGTTGAAAACGAAGAGAAAATGTTCCGGTCGCTGAAGATGCTGATAGATGAGCTGCGCGGGTTCGCGGGCGAAAGGACCGTTGCCGGTTTTGCGCGGCTCCTGGAAAATTTCGTCGAAAAACATTCCCTTTATGAAAAGGGAATCGCTGCGACCGACAGCCGAGCCCTGAAGAGGGATGCTTCGGCGGTCATGAAATTCAGGAAGGTCCTCGGGGACCTGGAGACCGACATCAGGATGCTGGGACTTGCGGAGTCCGTCTTCAGTCCCGGGGATTTCGTCGCTCTCCTGCATCAGGGGATGGAGGAAGAGTTCCTGGCGGGGGAGAGGAGGGCGGGCGTAGCCATCCTGAATTTCCATGATTCGCGCGGCCTGTTTTTCGATCATGTCTTCATCGGCGGCCTCAACGAAGGGATCTGCCCGGCCGGCCACATCGGCCATCCGTTGTTCAAGGACTCCGACAAAAAGCAGTTCCGCGGGGTCCTGGGGAAAAACGTTTTTACAACCTCCGCGGAAAAGTCGCTGGAGGAGCCGCTCCTTTTCGGCCTCGCGGTGGGATGCGCGACCGAATCCCTGACTTTTTCCTACAGTTATGCGGATTCCGACGGCAACGGCATGCTCCGTTCCCCCTATCTCGATGAAATCCTTGGTATCCTGCCGCTCGGGGAAACCCGGGTGCCGGCGGGCAGGGTTACGCAGGAGACTGAAAGTTGCCTGGAAAGGGAGGAGCTGCTGAATTCCCTTGCGTCGCAAGGTGCCTTCACCGTGCCGGAGGAAGCGGAGGCGGATGATATTAGGGAGCCGCTGCGCCGCATCGAAGCCGGCTGCCGTATCGAAGCCCTGCGGGAGGCATTCTTCATGGAAGAGGACATGGGGAAACGCTCGAAATTGTCCACTCCGTATACCGGGACGCTGGAGAGGGACGACATAAGGTCTGAACTGAAGACCTTTTTCGAGTCGCCCGAAGGGAACACGTTCGCGCCGACCGGCCTGGAAGAATACGGATGCTGTCCGTTCAGGTACTTCCTGAAGAGAATGGTCAGGCTTTCCCCGGTGGAAAAGCCTGACATGGAAATCGAGGTCAGGGACGAAGGGACGCTCATCCACGAGATACTTTTCTCTTTCTTCAACAGGCTGAAGGCGGAGAAAAAGCTGCCCCTCGTGGGGTCCGCCGGGGAAAAGGAAATTCTGGAAGAGGAGACCGGGAAGGTCTTCGCCCGCTGGGACGCGGAAAAATACACCGGGGAACCGCTGCTCTGGGAAATCGAAAAGAAGAGGCTCCGTGCTATTCTCCAGGCGGTGCTGGCGTCCGAGGCCGCCGAACGGTCCGGCTTCATTCCCCACGATTTCGAGATGGAGTTCCCGCCCATGGAAGTGGACGCGCCCGACGGCTCCAGGCTTTACCTGAAGGGCAAGCTGGACCGGATGGACGTGGACGCTGCCGCCGGCGCCATCAGGATAGTCGATTACAAGATGGCTTCCAACAGGCAGAAATACTCGAACCTGCTGAAAAAGGAGAACATGGGCGAAATTTCGTTCCAGATGCCTGCGTATCTTCTCGCCGCCTGTGACGCCGTGAAACGGGAATTCGGGGTTTCCTGCGAAAGGATGCTGGCCCGCTACTGGCTGCTGCGCAGGGTCGTTGCCCTTGACAGGGATATGGGCGAAGGCGCTAAGGAGGATATGACCGGGTTTTTCGAGACGGACCCGCGGCGCCGCCGTGATCTTGGAGACGAAAATTTCCTCAATCGCCTCTGTGCCAAGGTGGAAGCCATGAAGTCCGGTGATTTCCAGGTCACTCCCAGGGAATGCGAGTTCTGCGACTTCGGCGCCGTGTGCAGGTACGTGGAAGTGGGGCTCCGGGAGGAGGAGTAGCAAGTGCCCGCCCGGATGGTACAATATCTGAAAGCTTCCTGAATCCGTTTGGGGGTTGGACCAAGTCTGGGAAAGGAGCGGGGTTCCATGTTCAAACCATCACGAATACTCGTGCCGACGGATATGTCGGAGCATTCGGACAAAGCCGTAAGGAATGCTTTCGACATTGCCGGACGCTACAATGCGGAAGTTATTCTCCTCCACGTGGTGCAGGACCCGGTCCAGCAATGTTCCATCGACTATTGCATAAGCGAGGAGCTGTGGGTCCGCCTCCAGGAGCAGATGTTCGAGTCCGTCCGGAAGGGGATGCGGAGCCAGCTCGCCAAATTTCCCAGCATAGACCCGGCCGCGATCGCAACCGACGTCAAAATCGGAATCCCCTACCGGGAAATATTGAAAGAGGCCGAAGAGAGGGATGTCGACCTGATAGTAATATCATCCCACGGCTCATCGGGCCTTTCGAAATACCTCATGGGAAGCGTGGCGCGGCACGTGCTCCTCGGGGCGAAATGCCCGGTGCTCCTGGCGAAATAGCATGAATAGCCGAAAAATAATGCTAATGTTTTTGAAAATTGCGACGAAACATTATCATGGGGCCGCCAAGCTGGGCCGCGAATCTTTTGTCGACAAGGAATGCATCAGCGCAGGATATGGGCGGGTCAATCATGAAAATAAGAGGCAATAAGCCTTCGGCAATCGGTAGAGGTGAAGGCCGCGGGATTGTGCCGAAGAAAAGCGTTTCCACGATTTTCACCGGTGAATTGAAGCGGCAGGAAGAGAGTCTGCTGGACAACGAAAGACAGGCGCTGGAAGAGCTCAGGGAAAGGCTTCTCGACGCGGGCGACAAACTGGAAAAGGACCCGACGATTGCCAATTTGTCGGAGTTCCGCCGGATGATAGGCGCATTTGCCAAAAAGGCGACGTCCATGGCGTACCGGATCGATACCCTCCAGAGCGATTACGGAGGCAGGCCGCTGGATATCGTCACCGTAATCGACAGGGAGGTGGACGAACTTTATCACCTCGTCATGCAGGGACAGCGGGCACGGATACAGATCGCGGCTAAAATATCGAGCATCAAGGGACTGATCGTCAAGCTTTCGGCATAATGAAGGTTATGGATCCGTATAATTTGCCGGCTCGCCGTGGCGAGAATTCGAGGATGCTTCATATTAATTGGCGGGAAGGAGATCGCCTCAATTACACTGACCGGGAGGGCACGACATGCGGTACCTCATAATTTATGCGTCAACCATGCTGCTTCTTCATCTTTTTGGAGGAGCAGCATTTGCCGTGACACAGGAAGAGATCCGGTCGGCGGTCGAGACACGCTGCAAAATCACGAAGCCGGGCTTTCTCGGCGATTACAAGGAAATCGGTTCGGTCCTCGTGGTCCGGAAAGAGGGATTGAGGGCGAACAGGCCTTCGGCTTCATTCAGTCCGAATGTGATAACGAACGGCGGGGCAGCGACGGCCGGGGGCGGCGACCTTCCGCCCGGCGGCAATGCCGATGGCGTGCTGAAGACGGGCGACAGGCTCTATCTCTATGGCGTCCGTACCGGGAATGATTTCGTTCAACTGGATTTGTTCACCGTCAGGACATTCATCGTGACCGGAACGAGAGGGCCGACCCCGTTGCAGGCTTCCGTCAGATACCGTTACGACGAAGGGCTAGCCGGTGTCACGTCGAAACAGGTCATGGAAGATATCGGCGCGTGGTTCCGGATAGAGGGCGGCGCCGGAGCGGACCGGGAGACCGAACAGGACGGCGGCAACGGTCCCGGTGGAGGACCCGCCGCCACAAGGACCGTCAACCTCGGACAATCGCAGCAGGAAGTGACCGCGATCCTGGGTGAGCCCGAAAAGAAGATTCTTCTCGGAAAAAAGGCCGTATTTGTGTACAGGGACCTGAAGGTTGTTTTTATTGACGGAAAGGTCGCGGACGCTTACTGAGGGAAGCTTTTCACGTAACGGTCGATGATTTTCTTCACTCCCCGCTTGTCCGCCGCTTTCCATGGACCGACCGCCACCATGTTGATGTTGTGCGGCGCGAAGAGGGTGCGCGCCGTTTCCCGCAACGCTTCGGAAGTAATGGCAGCCGCTTCGGCCTGGTCCTCTTCGATATCGCGAAGGATGCCCATCAATTCGCCCCATCCGTAACGCACACCCATCTCGTAGGTGGAATCCCTGCTGTAATCCAGGTCGAAATAGTAGCCGCTTTTAACCCGGTCCAGTTCCTCCGCCCCGACCGGCTCCGTTGACAGGCGGCAGGTTTCCTTCAGCACTTCGTCCACCGCGGTCAGGAAATTTTCGGGCGCGGTGGAGAGCTCGAGGGCAAAGCATCCGGTCTCCTCGTAGGCCGAAATTCCGGCGCTTACCGAATAGACGATACCCAGGTTCTCCCTCAGGGACATGAGGAGCCGTGAACTTCCCCCTCCGCAAAGAATCCTCCGGATCAGCCTGCACGCCATGATCCGCCGGTCGTCCCGCGAGAAACCGCGGAAGGCGATCTGCAGGCTTACCTGACTGTCAAAGTCCTTCATGAACAGGCTTTGCGCCGAGTCCTGGCCGTTGGGCGCGTCCTCCGCGGAGTCCGACAGGGTCCCTTTCCAAGAACCGAAATGCCTTTCACAGGCGGCGAAGAAAGAATCCCGGTCGACCCGGCCCGCCGCGACGATGACGGCGTTGCCGGGGATGTAGTATTTTTTCATGTGTCGGCGCATGTCTTCTTCGGTGAATCCGTTGATGGTTTCCAGGGTGCCGACCGTCGGCATGCCGAGGGGGTGCGCCGGCCACAGGAGCCTGCTCGCCAGGTTGTCGAGGTTTATGTCTTCTCCGCGCTCGTTTATGTCCTCCAGCGCCTCTTCGGTAATGATCTTTTTCTCCGTTTCGATCCCCTGCATGGTGGGGCGGAGCAGCATCGAGGAAAATATCCCGACCGCTTCGGCCGCCTTTTGCGGATGGACACGGGAATAATAGCAGGTGGAATCGGAATCGGTGGCGGCATTAACGCTGCCGCCGATCTCTTCAAAGGCGGCCTCCAGTTCGAGCGTTGTCGGGTAGTCCCGTGTCCCGCGGAACAGCATGTGTTCCAGGAAATGGGAAAGCCCCGCCTTTTCAGGTGCGTCATAACGTCCCCCGACCTTTACGTATACCGCGATTTCGACGCTGTGCAGGTGGGGCAATTCCGCGGCGATCAGGCGAAGGCCGTTGGGGAGCGTGGTTTTATGGCAGGTTATCATG
>DASRZQ010000221.1:0-6618 GCA_035686205.1 Geobacteraceae bacterium | reverse complement strand
TGAATACCCGACACAAGGGAGGTCAGCAGGACGAGATAATAGAGAAAAGGCCGCACGGCGGAAATTTGCACCAGCGACGACGCATGGCACAGTATCAGGAAGATCATCCCCACCTGAACGAAAGTATTAACCTTGCTCATGAAAATGGGTGCCATTTCCACCCGGCCGATAGTGAAATGCCACGTCAGCGCCCCTCCCGCAATTACCAGGTCACGGCAGACGATAACCAGCATCAGCCAAACGGGCAAAAGCCCCAGCCGGCCCAGGGCGAGCACCGTGGCGATGATGAGAATCTTGTCGGCCAGCGGGTCAAGCGTAGCGCCCAGTTCGCTGCGCATATTGAAGCGACGCGCGATAAAACCGTCAGCGGCGTCGCTGATTCCGGCGACCAGGAAAAGCGTCAGCGCAGTTCCGTATTTTTCCCCCAAGATAAAACATATTATAACCGGTACCAGAATGACTCTGAATAAAGTAATTATGTTGGGAATATTTAGAGTTCGCATCGACATGATCTCAGGGTACTTTTAAATTCGGGAGCTTATAGCAATCTTATATGTGTACCGATGTATCTTGTCAATGCTTTAAACTGAATCCGTGAGCATAAAAGCCGAAACGAGCGGAATGCGGTTTGGCTAAAGGCAAAGGGTTGATAAATCGTTTACCTTTAGCCCTTCGCCTTTGGCCTGACTCGGCATTCCCAGGGAGTAAAGGCTTGAATGCTCACGGATTCAGGTTACGTTCAGCAGGATCTTTTGACACCCCTTGCGTAAATCACTTCATAGGTGGCGGGGATTTTGCCCTCGCTCCGGTACAAGCTTACATACGAATCGATCATGCCCTGCAGGACACGACGGCCGGCCAGTCCCGGAAGCGGAACACGCGCAGCGCTGCCGGCGCCGATATTTTTGATGGAGCGGAGAAGCGCGGGAACATTGTCGTGGTGTTCGAGATATTTTTCTGATGTTGCGCTGCAGTCGACGAACCCGGCCCGGGCAAGCGACTCCCCAACCTGCCGGACGGTGTGGAAAGTGTGGGTCCTGTCTTCCCCCGGCCGGCCGAAAGACGCCAGCGCCCGCCGGTAGGAGCTCTTCAGCTCGTGAAGCGTGCTCTCGCCGAACAGGGCGAAACAGAACGTCCCACCATCTTCCAGCACCCGGAAAGCTTCTTCAAAGGCAGGCCCGAGCATATCCATCCATTGGAAGGTGGACGTGGACACGACAAGGCCGAAGGCTCCGTCGGCGAAGGGAAGCAGTTCCGCATCTGCCGCCAGAAAATCGGCCATTCTTCCATCCGGAACATTTCGCCGGGCCACGCGGGTCATATCCAGGGCCAGATCGATGCCGTACAGGCGCGCGTCGGGAAATATGCCGGAAATCCGCTCAAGTAGCATTCCCGTGCCGGTCCCCATGTCCAGTATCCGGTCCGGACAGGCCACGCCCCCGAGCAGGATTTCAGGAAAACGCCCGATTACATTTTTCTGGATTTCGGCATGCTTGTCGTAATCATGCGCCTGCCTGCCGAAGGAAAGCTTTACCCTGTTCCTGTCAATGGCGCCCATAATTTTCCTCCAGGAAAGAACCGGCAAGCGCATTGAATTCACGGGGCCTGGAAAGGAACGGGGCATGCCCGGTTCCCTCGAATATCTTCAGCGTTGCGCGGGGAAGTTGCCTCGCCATGAATCGGGAAGCATCAGGAAGTGTTATGATATCCTCGCTCCCGTGAACGAGCAGAACCGGCGCGTCTATCCCGGGCAGCAAAGGACGCAGGTCCGAAGAGACCAGCGTCTCAAGGCTTTTCAGGGCGGTTTCCGGCTCCGGCAGCCTGCCGCCCATGACGATTTCCCAGACGATACGCTGATATTCTTCCTTCGACAGCTCTCCCTCCGCAAACATCCCTTTGAAAAAATCACCCATGGTTTTCACGTAATTCCTTTTAAGCCGGATCGCCATGCCCCTTGTTTCAGACAGCGGCAGGCCGCATGGATAATCATCCGAAGCGGAAAATTTCGGAGTTCCGCCGACAAGAACGAGCGAAGCAATCCTGTCACGCAGCGCGGAAAAAGCCCTCAGAGCGATCTGAACCCCCATCGACCAGCCGATAACGGATGCCTCGCGCAGGTCGAGACGCGCGAACAGATACGCGATGTCCGCGGCGAAACCATCAAAATCGAAACCGGCCCCGGCGCCCGAAGACTCCCCATGTCCGCGCAGGTCCACCGTTACCAAGCGGTACGATGACGCAAACGCCTCCGCCTGGTAACGCCAGACGCGCGACGACATGCACCAGCCATGGACAAATACCAGCGGGAACCCCTCGCCTGTCGATTCATAATGGATTTTGATCCCGTTCGGGATTTCGATAAAAGGCATGAAAAAACCACTTGCGGCCAGCAGCCGGCTGCTGGGGTTCAGGAGATGACGCCGACTTTTCTCCCTGCTTTCATAATCGCTTCCAGGGCCTCTTCCAGGTCCGCGCTGGTGTGGGTGGCCATGACCGTGCAGCGGAGTCGGCAGGAACCGGCGGGGACAGTGGGGGGGCGTATCCCCTGCACGTAGACCCCTCCCCTCAGAAGCAGGTTGGAAAATTCCATCGCCGTTTCCGGTTCGCCGGCAAAAACGGGAATTATCTGGGTGGCGCTGCCCATGGTATCGAAGCCGGCCGAACCCAGGGCGGACCGGAAGCGGCCCGCGTTGACCGCCAGCCGTGCGCGAAGGGACGCCCCCTCCGGAGAGTTCACCAGGTCGATGGCGGCAATGGATATGGCCAGGACCGCCGGCGGAAGCGAAGTGGAAAAAATGAAGCTCCGGGCGGTATTTATGAGATATTCGATAATGTCCAGCGAAGCGGCCGCATAGGCGCCGAAACTCCCGAAAGCCTTGCCCATCGTCCCCATGTGGATGTCAATGTCGGACATCAGGCCGAAATGTTCGGCGGTCCCCTTTCCCGTCGGACCGAGGACCCCGGTTCCGTGGGCATCGTCGACCATCAGCAGGGCGCCGAATTCCTTTTTTAATTCAACCAGCTTCGGCAGCGGCGCCAGGTCGCCGTCCATGCTGAACACCCCGTCGGTCACGATCAGCCGCCTGCCGTTCGTTTCGTTTTCCTCCAGCAATCTTCGGAGCGTTTTCATGTCGTTGTGCGGATATCTGACCAGTTTTGCCCGGGAAAGAAGGCAGCCGTCCACTATGCTCGCATGATTCAGGCGGTCGCAGAAAATCAGGTCGCCTCTGCCCGCCAGCGCCGGTATGATCCCGGTGTTTGCCGCATAGCCGGAATTGAACACGAGCGCCGCTTCCGTTCCCTTGAAACACGCAATTGATACTTCAAGCTCCTGGTGGAGTTCCATGGTGCCGGAAACAAGGCGCGACGCGGCGCTGGAGACGCCGAATTTCTCCACTGCCCTGACGGCCGCGTCTTTGAGCAGCGGGTGATCGGCAAGCCCCAGGTAGTTATTGGAGCAGAGCATGATCACCTCGCGCCCGTCCAGACGAACCCGGCTCTGCTGGGCGCCCTCCACAAGCCGCGTCCTCCGGTAAAGCCCCTGCTGTTTCAGCGAATCCAGCTCTTCACGAAAATCCGTCAAAATTCACCGCCCCCTTTCCCGGAACATTTAAGCATATCCGCAAGGCAATCGTCAACCAGTTATGGTCAATTGGTTGACGATTGGACAAAAGACAATCTGGATGCAATCAATCTCCCGCTTACATCAAAAACTCCCTCCCCTTGAAAGGGGAGGAATATGTTTAGTGAAAGATTAGTATTACCCGGAAAAGACAATGCAAGTGCAAATTCCTTGTCCGACACAACGGCATTTGACCGCGAACCGGAATCAGAAATTGCCGCCGACCAGTGTCGCGGTTATGCTTCCGACCCGGACCTTTGTTTTCATTTTAACAGGGACTCGCCTCTTGTCATCCGTCAGCCAGATGTACATGTCACCTTTCTTTTCGAAGATTCCTTCCGATTTCAGGAGAGGTTTCACCACGATGGTATCGAAAGTACCCAGCACGGTCTTTATCCTTTCCTTGCGGAGAACCTGAACCTCGGTCGTCCAGAGCTTCTTGCTGTCGAAAATATTTATGAATACGGATTTCCCGACTTCCAGCGGCATCGACCTGACGAAATAGAAGCACGAAAGGCTGTCCAGGGTATTCTCGTGGATCTCGAAATCTTTCTTTTCGCCGCTGATATGGTCTGTATAAAACGCCACTTTTCTTCCCCGGTCGAAAATTACTTCCTTGTCGCGCCTGTGTTTCCCTTCCTTTATCTTCATGCGGTACACCTTTGGGAACCCCAGGCCCGATGGACGCGTGCCGTCAAGCACCGATTCAATCCTGTCGTCAACCGGGTAGAATACGCTTATCCAATCCGCGGAACGGGCCGTTGAGACGATCTTTATCACTCCGTTGTCATTCGCTATTTCCTGGGTTGCGGTGCCGGCCTTGATCCCCGTCCAGGTAAGATCGAATACCAGTTTCTCTGGTATGGTCAGGGCGCTGGCAGGAGAATACCCGCATACTGCGTAAATCAACGCAAAAAATAGGGCGGTGGTCGAGAAACACTTAATACGCGACAGATACTTTTTTCTCACCTGACGTTCAAGCAGGCGGACAGCTTTGATCATTTGACTCTCCTTCGTTTGTTTTCTGTGACAATTAAAAATTTTCCTGAAACGGCCCATCCTTTATTTTGTAAAGCTTCATCCATGGTCTGACACGGCCGGAGAAAATAATTCCCGGGCTACTCAATTGATTTTACAGCAACCTCTGTTATAGTGGTTTGTAGTTTTATAAAAAATTCAAGAGGTGACCAGTTATCATGAAAATGCAGGAGCTCAGAGAAATCGCCAAAAAAAGAGGCATCAAAACAGCAAACATGAAGAAGGTCGACATCATTCGCAACATTCAGCGGGAAGAGGGCAACAGCGATTGCTACTGCAGCGGAAGCGCGGATAAATGCGACCAGACGAAATGCCTGTGGAAAGACGACTGCGAATAATCTTCCGGACCAATCAATCCCCATGCTCCAGCTCGAAAACCGTAACTTCGGGGGGCGCCAGGAAACGTATCGGCGGCCCCCAGGTTCCGGTGCCCCTGCTCACATAAAGAACGGAATTGTCGTCCAGACGGAAACAGCCGGTACCGGTCGCGTAAAAAAAGCGGGTAACCAGGCTGAACGGAAAAATCTGCCCGCCATGGATGTGCCCCGAGAGCTGAAGGTCAAACCTGCCCGCGCTGTCCTTCTCCACGTCGGGACGGTGCTTGAGCAGAAGCGTGAACCTTGATCGCTGATGCGGTCCCAGAAGTTCTCTTTCTCCGGCCGTCCGTCCGAGCCCCATCCGAAAGCCGGCCGGGTCGTCGACTCCGGCAACTGTTATGCCGGCGACTTCCTCCTTTTCCCCATGGAGCACCCTGAATCCCGCCTTTTCAGTGAAATCCATCGCCTGAGCAAAGCCCGCATAATATTCGTGATTGCCCGTTACCGCGAATTTGCCATATTTGGGTTTTATTTCGCGCAGCGCTTCGACAAGGGGGGACAGATCATTGATCTGCCCGTCCACGAGATCGCCCGTCGACACCAGGATATCGGGCTTCGCCGCATTGATCAGCCGGACAATTCTTTGCAGCCGTCCGGTCCTGACAATAAGTCCCAGATGCACGTCCGAAATCTGCGCCACTGTTATGCGCCCGATTTCAACGGGGATCCGGGGAGACTTCAGCACGACCCGCTCGGTGCGTATGTCGAGAGCTTCTAAATAACCGTAAACGGCGGTGCAGACTGCATAAAATGACGCCACGAGAAAAGCGGTCCTGTCGGAAGGTATAAGAGAACTGAAATTCCTTCCGGCAACAAGCCCCGCGGAATACATCAGCAGGCGATAAAGGTCGATGGCAAGCGAGGCGCTGAAAAAAAGGAAAAGCAGCCCCATCCAGCAATATCCCGTGTACGCCAGCATCCGGGCGGTCAGTTCGAGCCCGGACTTTTCCGCCAGCCGTACCAGGATCGGCGCAAAAGCCATGAGCGCCAGGAACAGAACCATACAGGCGGTTGCGGCGGGTCCGGGGGTTAAAACGCTCCGCACCCTGAGAAATGTGTAGACGTGCACTCCGCCATAGATCAGAAAAAATGTCAGCAGAAAAAGACTCAAGGTCAACCTCCGCTTCGCCCTTAGCCTTCAGCCTTCAGCCCTAGCCCCCAATCCCCAGCCCCTGACTGCCGGCTGCTGTATCCATGGCCTTAACCCTCTTCCTCGCCTTCACCGTCTCCTGGAATTTGTCCATGTAGTAGTATACCACCGGCGTAATATAAAGGGTAAGAAGCTGCGACACGACCAGCCCGCCGACCACGGCCAGGCCGAGCGGACGCCGCCCCTCGGCGCCCGCGCCGATGCCCAGGGCGATGGGCAAAGTGCCCATCAGGGCCGCCATGGTTGTCATCATGATCGGGCGGAAACGGATCAGCGCCCCCTGGTAAATTGCCTCCATGGGGGTTTTACCTTCCTTGCGCTGGGCTTCCAGGGCGAAGTCGATCATCATGATGGCGTTTTTCTTGACGATGCCGATCAGCATGATGACGCCGACAAAGGCGTAGATATTCAGTTCCTTATGGAACAGCAGC
>DASRZQ010000220.1:0-10009 GCA_035686205.1 Geobacteraceae bacterium | reverse complement strand
CACGCTGATGACCGGTCTGTTCTATATCGCCGCCGGGATCGTACGGCTGGGATTCATCGCCAACTTCCTCTCCCACCCGATCCTCGTCGGTTATCTTCACGGCATCGCCCTGGTCATTCTGATCGGCCAGTTGCCGAAGCTGTTCGGGTTTTCCGCCCAGGGCGATGGTTTTTTCCCCCAAGTTGCAGCCTTCGTCAGACACCTCGGCTCAACTCAACCGGCCACGCTGGCCCTTGGCGGGTGCCTGCTTTTGCTCCTGGTTGCCATGAAACTTTTCCTGCCCCGTCTGCCGGGGCCGTTGATCGCGGCAGCGGTCGGAATCCTCGCGGTAATGGTTCTGGGGCGGGCGGATCGCGGCGTCGCCGTCCTCGGCGCCGTACCAGCGGGTTTCCCGCCATTTCAACTGCCGACCCTGGGGTTTGGAGAGCTCAGGCACCTTGTTCCCGATGCGGCCGGACTCATGCTTATCAGCTTCACCAGCGGCGTCCTGACTTCGAAGAGTTTCGCCAGGCGCAGTGGCTACGACATCGACGCCAATCAGGAACTGATCGGTTTCGGCGCCGCCAACCTCGCATCGGGTTTCGCGCAAGGGTTTCCGGTAACCGGGGCCGACACGCCAACCGCCGTAAACAACGCCACCGGCGGGCACACCCCGATGGTCGGTATCGTGGCTGGTGTCGCGATGCTGGCGTTTCTCTTGTTTTTTACCCAGGCCCTTGCCCTGCTGCCAGAGACGGCGCTCGCCGCGATCATCATAGTTTCGGCCTTTGGGTTCTTCGATGTGGCCGCCTTGCGCACCCTCTGGAGTGCCAGCGGTCGCGAATTGCTGTTTTCCCTGGCCACGACGGCCGGGGTATTGTTTTACGGAGTGCTCCCCGGCGTGTTTTTCGCCGTGATTCTGTCGCTGCTCTGGCTGTTGTCGGTCGGGTCCAGGCCGCATGATGCCGTCCTCGGACAGGTGTCCGGGGTAGAGGGCTTCCACGACATCAAAGACTACCCTGGAGCGACAACAATACCGGGGCTGCTGATTTATCGCTTCGACGCCGTTCTGGTATTTTTCAATTGTGACCTTTTCAAAGAGCGTATTCAGCAAGAGATCTGTGATGCCGCAACACCCGTTGAATGGGTGCTGGTCGATGCCAGCCCGATTACTGTCGTCGACTATACCGCCATGCAGAAGATCCAGGAACTTCGCGAAGAATTGGCCGCGCGGGGCATCGTACTCGCCTTTGCAAGGGCAAGACGTCATCTGGCCCATTTTTTTCGTCCCGCATGGGTCGAAGAGGTACAGCGGGTACGGAGCTTACAGTTGTTCCCCGGCATAAAGTCGGCGATTCAGGCTTTCGAACAGCGTGATTTGCGGGAGAAACGTCCTGGCGCAGAGAGAAAAAAGGAAAAGCATAATGCCGAAGTATCCTGACGGTCAAATATCATGGCAAAGAAAAGATTTAAACGACCCTTAAAGCCACAACGGAGGGGAAAAACAATTGTGCAACTAACTCGCCCGGAAATGAAAGGAAGTGGAACATGAACCCCAAAATCATGTGGATTTTTATCATGGCATTCTGTTTTTTCATCACCGCACCTGAAATAGCAAAGGCCTCGGTGGTGACCAACGAAGTGAAGAGCACCGTTGACCAGGTGGTAAAAATAGTTTCCGACAAGGAGCTGAAAAAGCCCCAGAATCAACAGAAAAGGCGTTCCGCCCTGAAAAAGGCTATCGGCAGGATATTCGACTACCGGGAAATGGCGAAACGATCCATGGGTGTCAAGTGGAGATCTATTACTCCGGCGCAGCAGAACGATTTTGTAGGGCTGTTTTCCACCCTGCTGGAAAATTCCTATGCCGACAAGATCGAGTCTTACCACGAGGAGAAGATCGTCTATGACAGGGAATCCGTGGAAGGAAAATATGCGGAGGTCAATTCAAGGATCATTACCCTCAAGCGGGATGAGTACGGTCTTGATTACCGGCTGCTCAAGGAAGGGAACAAATGGATAATTTACGACGTAGTGATCGAGGGGGTTAGCCTAGTTTCCAACTACCGCACCCAGTTCATCAAGATCATAAACGAGCAGGGGTACGAGGAACTGGTGAAGAAGATGAAAACGAAGAGTGAAGAGATTACCGCTTTGTAAATTGAGAAAGTTCCAGGCGTGGATTGCCAGGCCGTGCAGCAATGCATCACCCCCCCCTTGGGAGCATAAGCCGGTTGAGGCGTGCGGCATTTTTTGGTCGGCAAACCTAATACTTCAATGTCAAATCAGCCTTACCACTTTTTGCACGGTGCCTTGATCAGAAATCTCACCCACAAGATAAAATATTTAGTAAATATATGATTATTTACTAAATAATTCAATATGTGTCGCTAAATATTTTATAATCTTTTGTGCTAAATCTGTAAATTGCTTTAATTGCTAATGTTTCGTTTCGGTATAAGTTTTGCTAAAACAATTTATGAGGTCGGAACCAAAACAACGAATTAGCGGAGGTAAAAAATGCGTCAAATTCTAGCAATACTTTTTCTGGGGTCGGCATTGGCTCTTTTCGGTGTTGTTACCACTGGGGCTCCATCTTTGGCTGCGGATACAGCCAAACCACTGATAAAATGTTGCACATGCGGCGTGGAATTCACTTCACAGGCAGGACTCGAAGACCATTACGCAGCGCATCCGGAGCACATGAAAGCTGCGCCAGCCCAAGCGGCAAAGCCCTTGATAAAATGTGAAACCTGTGGTGTGGAATTCACTTCAAAGGCAGGTTTGGTGGAACATCTGAAAGCTCATCCTACCCACATGGCTGCTGGAGGGGCGAAGCCTCTCATCAAATGCTCCACATGCGGAGCGGAGTTTACGACCCTGAAAGAGGAACAAGGGCACTTGAAAGCGCATCCTGAGCACAAAATGGCCCCTGAAGAATGAGGCGGGAGGAACAATGACTTAAAAGCCGTCCTAAGAAAAGGGCGGCTTTTCTATTGTCGGAGTTTATTGGCAGATACCCTGGTTCCGCCGACAACACCCAGTGGCCATCCGGGGTCGAAACATCAAAGATCCTTCGTGGAGCGGCATCGAATAATGAGCGACAATTGGTCAAATTTTGGCGTCGGTCAACATATGGGGCACCTGTGACATCTGTGCGTGGAAATTCGGGTTCGTTTGCTTTTGGAGCAGTTTTTGATATATATTTGGTTAAAATTTTCTCCTAATGGCAATGCCATCGAAGCTATTGTCCGGAAAATCGACTGGCCCGGAAGGAAATTCTAGTCCATGCCTATTCGTTTACCAGCCAGCATATAGCCTAGGCGCTCCGAATCGCAAAACAAAGAGTCGTAAAAGTCGAAGCCGTCCTGAATAAAAGTCAGCGTGAAGAAAAATACACCGCGCCACCGCGTGGACATGATCGGAGAAATAATGAAGGCTGGCACAAAACGGAAACTCGGACGCTTTGCCCCAGGATTGGCGGCGCTAATGAATTACGAGAAGAGGAATTTCCGCTTTGATATCTTGGCCGGCTTGTCGGTTGCGGCTGTCGCGCTGCCGACTGCAATCGCTTACGCCGAGATTGCCAGAGTCCCCGCCGTCGTGGGAATCTATTCCGCTATATTTCCGTTGTTTGCCTACGCCCTGTTCGGGTCGTCGCGGCAGTTGATGACCGGACCGGATGCGGCGACCTGCATCATGGCCGCAGCATCAATCGGTGCGATCGCGGGCGGCGATCCACACCGCTATGCCTTGTTGATGGTCGCTCTCACGCTGATGACCGGTCTGTTCTATGTCGCTGCCGGGATTGTACGGCTGGGATTCATCGCCAACTTCCTCTCCCACCCGATCCTCGTCGGTTATCTGCACGGCATCGCCCTGGTCATGGCAAAGAAAAGATTAAAGCAACCCTTCTAATAACAGCGGGCAACCCGAATCAAAAATGATTGACGCGCTCAATCTTCTTCTTAAGGCAAAGCTTCTTCCCATGTATTCGAGACAGGTTGTTAAGCACCGAACCGAGAAATTTTGAGAGAAGAGGTTCAATGCCGCAACATCGCGTCTGGACGGAAGCGGCTACCCTGCGGGGCTCAAGGGTGACAATATTCATTTTCGAGACGAAAATTTTGGGAGTTGCCGACGTCGTCGAAGCCATGTCTTCACACCGCCCTTACCGACCCTGCAAAGGAGTAAAATCCGCTCTTGAAGAAGTAAGGAGCGCTCGTGGGAAGGTTAAGACCCATCGGTTGTGGATGTTTGTCTAAAGTTGTTCATGAACGGATTTCGCGGGTAGTTTGCCCGCCGCTTTGGGTGCCTTCAGTCCAAGAACGGAGTGAATCATGAATCTGAATCGGAAGAACGCATCAACCGCCGACCGCTGGCGCTTGGCGGAAGAACTTGTTGAAGCGGCAAGCGTCGATACGGTATACGGGGACCTGTATCTGCAGCGTGCTCGAGATTTTCTGGCGCCGGCCCTGAGCGAGGCCGAATTTGCCGCACTTCAGCTTCTGGAGACCGAAGCACCGAGCCTACCCAATCGTATATTGGTCGCTCTGAAGCAGGCAAACTGGAAGGAGGTAAAGGATTTAAGCACCCGAATGGCGAGCCTGAATCGGACACTAGCGGATAAAAAAAGTCTCCTCCAGCTCGGGGAAAAGATCTACAATCCGGGGGAGCCTTTCCTGGACCCATTCTCACCGGGGCTCCAGGGACTGGCGAGGGGCGGTGATCCTCAGGCGCTGCTGCTTCAGTCGTTGGCAAAACTGGAACGACTGCAGGCAGCCGATACGGATTGGCAGGGTTTCTATGCGGCCCGAAAGACCGCCATGGCCGCCATCAAGACATACTCATCACAAGCTTCCGAGAAGGCGGATCCGAGCGCGTCGCGGCTCGAGCATCAGGCCTTCGAAGCACTGGACAGTGGTGATTTCGCCAAGCTTGAGAAAATAGCCGCTCTGATAGAAAAAGAAGAACTGGGCGGAACGGAGAGAGCTTCTGGCCCGGTCCCACGCTTGTCCGGAAAAGCTCTGAACCTCACTTTCCAGTTTCCTCAGGAGATGTTGAACCGCGCCCGAGGCCTGGGCCTGGCTCCAATGCGGATGGAAGCCGGCATCCGGGCTCTCAATCTCTCGCCGGAGGACTTGACGCCCCTTTATCGCCATCTCTGGCACCCCACCTTCACCGACGAGATCAGCTCCCAGGAAATCCATCTGCCTGCCGATACGCCTGCAGCCCTTCGCGATCTCGTTGAGCTCTTCACCCTTCATCCCTTCGTCAATTCCGGGGGCGCCCGCTTTGTTCCGTCCCTCGCGGAGGAAGACGTGTTGGTTGAGGATTTCGATGAACCCGTCCCTGGGAATGCGCCCCCGGCTTCGGCGCTTCTCTCGGCTCTCGGTTTTGACGATCGCCGGGGGCTCAGCCGGATTCGACTCGAACAGGCCCTCCTCAATCGGGGGCATACCATAATCCGGGACATCGGCTTAGACGGGCGCGAGTTTCGACTGGTATGCGTTCCTCCCGATGTCTACGGGCGAGTCGGGCTTCGGAAGGGTTGGGGGCAGAAACCGTTCTGGACCCATTTCGACGGCTACATGGTAATGCAGAACGGAAAGCTCGGAGCTTTGGCAGGAGGGGATGTGCGTTTCGGGGGCCTCTACGACCTGGTGGGGATCAGCCGGAAATACGAATCGGACCAGACAATTGCCCGCTTTGCAGTGGTACAGCGGCGTCGCATGGAGGCCGTCGGGTAGGCGCAAGCGGAGATGCAAATCAATCGACTGAACAACAAAAAACAAGCATTGCTTATTCCCTCTACCTGAAGCCAATCTTGCTTCCGTGGCAGGGCTTGTGTTGAAATTGAGATGGAAAACGCCCTGTAGGAATTTTGCAGGGCGTTTCTTTCGTCAAATTCCCTTGCACTTTCGAACTATCGAACATATCCCATTTTATATTTGTTAATAACTCCCACCAGGTGCATACAAAGTTTGCCGTTTCTCCTTTTACGAATAGTGGAAGAGTCTCCTTGCCGAATCGCTGTGCAAAATTCTGTTCGCTTTTTAAAATCCATGTTGGATTTCGAAATAGAGATTCGAATCCATCAGCACAACTATTAATTCAATGTCATTTCAATTTTTCGTAAGAGGAAATGAATTCAACCAAAGACTCTTCAAGTATTAGGGGACACCGTTGCTTTGGACTATATTAAATCTTCTGCTCATACAGGCTGGCATCGTTTCTCACATTCGTCATATAAAGATGTCCATCATGCTTGAGCTTCCGCTTTTTATAGTTTACCCCCATGATTCTTGAAGCTGAAATAATAGTGTTTACCGCACCTCTCAATGTTGAAATGTTCCAATGGCGTCCCAAAGGCCTGAAATGAAGAGGGCCACCTCAGGAAGTGTGCGGTGGCCCATCGAATTACGTTATGAAGTAGATTATCACATTTAGAATGATAAGAATGGAGCGGTAAGTACCTAATTTGATCGTTTTATCAGATTGCATTCACCGCTTTCATTACAGATGTTCCTCCCATACATTCATTCTTCCACTCAAACAACCATTCCATGGATCCTTTGCTCCCGATCCGGCGGCGGGTAAAACGCATCGATCGATTTCCATCGGTGAGCCAGCGGTTCCACTTATAAAACCATTCCACGCATACTTACCTTCTGATTCCTTGGATGTCTTTTCTCCGGCAATATGATCCGTCAGCATCTGTGCGCTTAATTGACCTGAGAGATATCCATCCCACACCACGCTTTCAGCCGCGACGCCCAACGAAGGAATAAAAGCAGTTATCGCCAGGGCTGTCAGCACCTTAACCAACAAAGTCTTTCTGTTCATTTTGTGCCTCCTGTTTTCTACGCTGAACTTCAATCTTCCTATATTGCCATTACTATGCCAAAACAAAACACGCGCAATATTAAGTAGTTGCGGTAGAATATTATTATGACTAAATTATTTGGTAAAACAGTTTGTGATATTTAGTGATCTACCACGGTACGTACGAAATAATTCAATTTATAAGGATTTTCTAGGAATTGATCTTGACGTTCGGGGAATGGACTGACTCGGACAGAACAAAGGAAGAATTTGGCGTCTAGCTGTCCTTGTTTAGACCATTCAAAGATTACTAAATCAGAATAACCATCTCAAAACTAAATTATTTGGTATAGCTGCAATGATTTACAAAATATTTCTATAAAAACTACTAAATATTGAAAAAAAGTTATGACGCGCTTGTAAGTATTTTGTATTAACAGGTGTTTTTTTGGCATAGTAATGGCTAAAAATATGTTAAAAGTGACTATTTTGTCCAGTGGTTCAGAAGTGTCAGATTGTATCCAGATGATCGACCAGCTAAGAAAAACAGGAGAAAAGGTTATTCAATGTGGACCAAGGAAAATGCTTCGGGGTACAGAAGGAGGTGACCTAAATGATAGATGCGGAAAAAAAGGAAAAGAACGAAAGCTTACTCGATAAATTCATGAAGGAGGTCAGTGAACTTCACCCAAGCAAACTGGCGATTTCGGACGTTAATCACACTGAGTCAAGAAAGGAGAATTTTTATGTACTGCATATCGATCGCCTATCCGAAAAAAGATGGAGCCACATTCGACTTCGATTATTACACGAAGAAGCATATGCCAATGGTCTCTGGCTTACTTGGTGCTAACGTTGACAGGTTCGAAGTGCGTAAAGGTGTTGCCTCTCCAGACGGTTCCACTGCCTCCTTCGTATGTATGGCGAACATATGGATAAAGTTGTTTTATGAGTTTCAGGTGACACTCGCAAAACACGGCAAAGAAATCATGGGAGACATTCCCAACTTCACTAACATCCAGCCGATTCTTCAGGTTGATCAGGTCGTCGTGGGTAACTTCTGGTGATGAGTGCATGGAGGACCAATGAAAATACCGCTCCTGAATCCTCTCTCATTCGAGAACCTTTATGGCGGCGCTGGATCGCGCTGGCCGGCGACGCGGGAGATTACTTTGTTGTGGTACCCACAAGTTTTGCGGATTCGGGTTCAAATTGCGAAGGGTGGATAGCTCAAACTATCTGCTCTTACTGTGCCCTAGCAACTAACCCTCCTTGTTGCTAGGGCGTTTTTTTGATTTATATTTTCCCTTTTGCAGTTTCGGAAACACGATACACTCTCATCCCGCTTTCATTGCAATCTCCGAGATCGCGGTATCGACAACAGAACCTGGAGACTGTTATGGGATCAATCATTAATGATTGGAGAAAATTCTCCCATCAGTGAACAGCGGAAGTGTCAACTACCTTCGTTGGCCGAGGCGCCAGTCAGATGATGACGACGGCCACCCTATAAAAAACCGCTATGACTATAAACAGGTTGGTGGTTGCTAGCATCCCGCCTGACTCTCGGTAAGACGGGCCATTAACGCCAATAATCCTTTCTTGTCACAGCAGCTCCGCACACTCATTGCGGGGCCGGTTCAATTAGCATTCACCTGCGAGTCATAGATTACTAAATCAGAATGAGCATCTCAAAACTAAATTATTTGGTATAGAAGCAATGTTTTACAAAGTATTTCAATATAAACTACTAAATATTGCAAAAAATTATGACGTGCTTGTAAGTACTTTATATTACAGATGCTTTGTGTTGGCATAGTAATGGCTTAAGATATGTTAAAAAGCGTCTATTTTGTCTGGTGGTTCAGACATGTCAGATTTTATCCAGATAATCGGCCAGTTAAGAAAAACAGGAGAAAAGGTTATTCGCTGTGCACCAAGGAAAATGCTTCGGGATACACAAGGAGGTGACCTGAATGAAAAATACGGAAAAAAAGGATAAGAACGGAAGCTTACTCGATAAGTTCATGAAGGAAGTCAGTGAACGTTATTTGTCCGCCGGAAAAGCGAAGAGGTAGCATTCTAATCAAGTGGGTGCTCACGAGAAGGCTAGTTGCCAAAGCCGAGACATGCGTGAGCACCTATTTTAAAAACAAATCAGACTCTCCAATAAACATGAAACCGGAGGTTGTTTAGATGGGAGAGATGGAGAGATGCAACATAATCATTAATTACCGGAGGATGCGAAATCATTCGGATACCGCCCCCAATGCACCTGAAAACAGACAACATTCAACGAAAAATCAGTCGGTGAAATAGTCTGGAACAGAAAAACATGTACCCTGGTTCCCCAGTAATTCAAAGATTCGACAAGAGGAGGAAAAAAACATGCTAAACGCGCCACAATTCATTCGTTGGTTCGATGAGATTTCGATAGATGATGTACCCTTGGTTGGCGGAAAAAACGCCTCGCTGGGGGAGATGTACCGCGAGTTGACAACCGAAGGGCTAAAAATACCAAACGGCTTTGCAACTACTGCCAAGGCATACTGGCACGTCGTGGAGTCCGCGGGAATTCTAGCGACATTGTGGGATACCATGAGGGGGCTCCATAAGGCCAACACATCTGAGCTTGCTGACCGTGGGAAGAAAGCTCGTGATCTAATCCTTGCTGCCGACATACCGGATGACCTCTGGTCGGAAATAAAGGAAGCATATGACAGGCTTTGTGAGGAGTATGGGCCTGATACGGATGTCGCGGTGCGAAGTTCCGCCACTGCTGAAGACCTTCCAACTGCTTCGTTTGCCGGCGCGCATGAAACTTTCCTGAATGTGCGTGGCTACGGTGCCCTTAAAGAAGCCTGCAGCAAATGCTATGCATCGCTATTTAACGACCGGGCGATCTCGTATCGCATTGACAATAATTTCGATCATTTCCAGGTTGCGCTTTCCATAGGGATCATGAAGATGGTCCGTTCGGACCTGTCCGCGAGCGGCGTAATTTTTACCCTCGATCCTGATACGGGTTTCCGCGATGTAGTTCTGATATCGGCAGCCTACGGCCTTGGTGAGAATATCGTCAAGGGTCTTGTCAACCCGGACGAATACTATGTGTTCAAACCGACCTTCAGAAGCGGCTACAAGGCCATCATTCGCAAGAGCCTTGGCGAGAAAGGTCTGAAAATGGTCTATGACTGCATGGGCG
>DASRZQ010000219.1:0-15864 GCA_035686205.1 Geobacteraceae bacterium | reverse complement strand
TGTGAAGGCGTGCTGTCGATGCACTTCGGGCACTGCGAGAAATTCGCCCTGGTGGATGTGGACCCGGATACGAAGGCGATAGTGGGGATGACGGCGCTGGATCCCCCGCCCCATGAGCCCGGCCTGCTTCCCCGCTGGCTGAACGAAAAAGGCGTCAATCTGGTCATAGCGGGAGGAATGGGAAGGCGCGCGCAGCAGCTGTTTGCCGAAGCGGGGGTAAAGGTTGTCGTCGGGGCGCCGTCGGAACAGCCCGAGTCCGTTGTCCGGAACTACCTGTCGGGCAGCCTGGTGACCGGGGCCAATGTCTGCGATCACTGAGCATGGGACAAACGCGGGGAAACACGTCGGAGAGGAGGAGAGCCGAATGTATAACGAAAAAGCCATGGAACACTTCTTAAATCCCAGGAACGTTGGTGTGATCGACAATGCCGATGTAATCATCCAGGTCGGTGATCCGAGTTGCGGCGACTCACTCCTCCTTTTCATGAAAATTGAGGACGATGTGCTCGTCGATGTAAAGTTCAAGATCAAGGGCTGCGGCGCCGCAATCGCCACATCTTCAATGGCCACCCAGATGGCGAAAGGGAAAAAGCTTGAGGAGGTCCTCGCGCTGACCGATCAGGAGGTTGCCGGGGCTCTTGACGGTTTGCCCGAGGAAAAGATGCACTGCTCCAGCATCGCGGTAGGCGCGCTCCATGAAGGAATATTGCGGTATCTGTCGGCCGACTGGGGGAAGAACGTTACGATTCGCTGAAAAATGCGCTATGAACTTTCCATCCTTACATTTATTTCGTATCGTAAGATTTCAGGATGGCGTGTGCTCGCAAGCTTACATTGAAAAGTTGAGCTTGAGATTTATTATTGAATAATAAAATGAGAGAGGAGAAACAGATGAGACAATTCGTATGTGTTGCAACTGCTCTGCTATTGGTTTTCACGGGTTCGGCACTGTTCGGACAGCCTGGGAGCGGCAGCGGCGGCTGGGGGATGAAGGGGTCATACCAGAGGATGTTCAACCCGGCTACGGTTGAAACCATTAAGGGCGAAGTGGTTGCGGTTGAAAAGGTCACGCCGATGAAAGGGATGCAATACGGCATCCATCTGATGGTCAAGACCGACAAGGAGACAATCCCCGTCCACCTTGGCCCGTCCTGGTATATCGAGCGCCAGGACACAAAAATCGAGAAGGGAGACAGGATCGAAGTGAAGGGGTCCAGGGTTACCTTCGACGGGAAGCCGGCCATAATAGCCGCGGAAGTGAAAAAGGGCGACCATGTCCTCTTGCTCAGGGACAGCGCGGGTGTGCCGGCCTGGAGCGGCTGGCGTAGATAATGTGAAGGCAAATGTCGGATCCTGGGATAAATTTTAATGACATCGGAAACTCTATCAAAAATTATTCTGGGTCTCCATGTGGGCGAGGACGGAAAGGACGATGGCACGGAGCTGTACGCGTGCATAAATATGGCGGATTGCTCGCAAATCGCCCACCTGGATCTGTCAACGTGGAAACTCGATAAGCCGGGTGCCGGAAACGAACAGCCAATGGAGGTCGATTCAAGGCCGACGCGAACACAGATAGAAGCAGAGTCACGGTTAAGGTTCAGATGGAGCCCCCGGGGCCGCGATTCTTTCGATGGTCATGCTACGGTTGAAATTGATTATGATGATGGTGTAAAGCGAATCTACACGGTAAAAAATGTAAAATTCGGCAAGGACAAAGAATGGTATATTTTCCCGTTATCCGTTCCCGGCGACTAGCGAAAATATATCCCTGAGTATCCCCGGCGATTGCCCATCACTGACATTTATCTTATTAAAAATAGCTCTTGATACCGGCTATAAAAACGGTTATATAACGTACAGCATTGAACGCGTTCAATATGGCCGGGAAGTCAGCAGGTTCAACTCAAGTCATGGAAAATGTCCGCTGAAACCAATGGGCATAATACATCGAAAAAAGGAGACTGATCATGGCGCCTCAAGACAAATGTTGTTCAATCGTACCCTATTTCAAGATCAAGGACGGCAAGTCCGAACACTTCAAGCAGTTGGGCGAACAGATGGTCGCCAAGTCCAAAGAAGAGCCGAAATGCCTCTATTACGGCTTCACCTTCGACGGTGACGAAGCGCACTGCCGCGAGGGCTACGCCGACGCGGACGGACTGCTGGCGCACCTCGGCAACGTGGGAGAGCTTTTGGGCGAAGCGCTGAAGGTCGCGGACATTATCCGGCTGGAAGTCCATGGACCGGAGCAGGAACTGGCAAAGCTCAGGGAGCCTCTGGCAGGCCTTAATCCACGTTTTTTCGTGCTGGAGTGTGGCTTCCGTCGTTGAAGGCGACATTTTACGCATGAAAGAATTCATGCGTGCAGAATCCGGCTGCTGATGGTCAACAAGGATTGAAAGAGTACCCGCTCCACACAGAACCGGCCTGCTTCACCGAACGCAATCGGTATGGAGAGGCTGTAAGAGAAAGGGGTTGGGAGGTTTTTCGTATTTACAGCATGGAAAAGAGCCGGGGACTGCAAAAGGCCCCGGCTCTTCTCGTGCCCTGCCGACTTCAAAAATCCTTGACAAGGGAAACTTTAACCACTAAATTGTGCATATGCACACTAATGGAGGTAAATTTACCATGAGACTATGTTTCCCCGTTGGCAAGGACGCAGGACTGGAAAGCCGCCTGTACGGACATTTCGCTTCGGCTCCCTTTTTCATGGAGATCGATACCGACACTAATAAAGTGTCCGGTCTTGTGAACAGCGACCAGTTTGCTCCCGAGGCCGGATGTGATCCTTTCAAGGCCCTGGCAAGCCGCCGGATTGACGCAGTCATTGTTGACGGCATCGGCGATGGTTATTTGCAGGCATTAAACAGTCTTGGGATAAGGGTTTTTCAGGCCCAATCCGCGAGCGTCCGGGAAAATATCGAGTTGTTGATTCAGAACTCTTTATTCGAAGTCGAGATGCTGAACAGCGCCGAGGCGGGCAGGTGTTCAGACGGAGAAGGAGAGCACGGCTGCGATCATTCTCATGACGATTAGTTTTACGCAGCGTTATATAAAGGAGGTTATAATGACGTTTCATATCCAGAAGCGACTCGTTGATTATTTGGCTCCGAACACCCATCTGAAAACCGTGGCCGATGTGCGCATCGGCCTTGGGTATACCGCGGTGAGACTGGAGAGCGGCCATGCCGGGGTTGCATGGACACCAAAATCGGAAGCTCCCTGCTGCACCCACTTCCAGGCAGCCGGGACCCTGACGGGACGCCCGGTTGCGGAACTGCTGGCCATGCTGGCGGATGAAAAATCCGGCCTGGCAAGGGCGGTCGGTTTAGCCGCGGCAAATGCGCTCCTTGCCGCATTGCCCCGGCCCGTCATATTGAAGGAGGAGGTTATCTCCTCCCTGAATGTCACACCCGATGACCGCGTGGCCATGGTCGGATATTTCGGTCCGGTAATATCGCAACTGAAAAAGGCCGGGTGCCGCCTGGACATCGTGGAACTGAACCCGGCACATGGCGAAAATACCCACTCCCCGGAGCAGGGAAAGGACGCAATGGCCGGATGCACCATAGCGGTCATCACCGGCACGTCACTGATCAACGGCACGTTCGACGAAGTGGTTTCAGGGTTGGGAAACCCGCGCGCCGCGGTATTGCTCGGCCCGTCTTCTCCCCTGTGCGGTGACGTCTTCAGCGGGACAAAGATCACCCACGTGGCCGGGTCCCGGGTCAAGGACGCGGACGCAGTATTGCGCGTAGTCTCCGAAGGCGGAGGCACCATGCTGATGAAGCCGTTTCTCGACTTCGAGAGCGTGCTCGTCCCGTGAGAGCCCGAGTCGAAAAACAGGAGGAAAGCGACATGGATATCCTTGAACAGGCCAGGCAGAAGCTATCACTCACCTGCGGCGAACGAGGACTGGACCCAGGTACGGAGTTGAGCGTGCGCCCCCTCAGCCCGGACGAAGCCATAGGCCCCGGCTCGGATGGTGATTTTGTGATCAGGCGGGGAAAGGAGAGTGTAATAGAGGCCTCGTTTCTCGATGCGCGAGGGCAGGCGTTCACCGATGAGCCGTCCAGCTGGCGGGGAGACCTTGCCGGGCTCATCGGTCTGGACCTCGGCCGGACCGGGAACCGCGCTGTTTTCACCGCCGGCCTTAACGCCGTGCTCCGATTTCTCCAACTGGCAGAAGGAACTGTCCACTGCATGAACGACGAGCCCTCAAAATGCGGGCTGGAAATGACGGAGCGGCTCCACCGGCGGTTCGGTGTCCGGCGTTTCGCCCTGATCGGCCTCCAGCCGGCAATCCTCAAGGAAATGGTAGACGGCTTCGGCAAGGCGAGAATACGGGTGGCGGACCTGAATCCGGACAATATCGGTAAAATCCGGGAAGAAATACCGGTTTCCGATGGAGAGAAGGACCTCCAGGAACTGGTGCAATGGTGCGAAGTCGGCCTCGCTACCGGTTCCAGCGTCGTGAACGGCACCATAAACGGACTGATCGACAAATTCGCCGCGGCAGGAAAGCCGCTGGCATTCTTCGGCAATACCATTTCCGGTGTTGCGGCCCTTACAGGTCTCGAACAGATCTGCCCTTTCGGACGCTGAGCTTGTGTGTTTTCCTGTTTTTCAGTTCAGTAAACCTGAATCCGCGACGCCTGAACGCCTTCGACTGCGCGGAACGCCTCGTTTTTTTGCTTTCTCGTAAGATGAAGCCGCCCGACGAAGTTCATGCGGCGCAACAGGCGCGAAACGGCGTCAGCGGCGCTTAAACCCCGGCATTCTGCTCGCTTCGGCATTCAGGCGTCACTGATTCAGGGGAAAAAAACGGTAAAATTTTCTTGACGCGACAGCTTGAAAGCCTGCTACATAATTAGAAATTTAGCAATATTTGATTTTCACCGGCATGACTTTACCGCGCACAGAGAAACATTCTTTTTCCATCTGCCTCAAGTCCCCTCTGTCGGCTCCCGGGACCAAACCTGCCGATGCAGTCTCCAATTGGCGCATATATGTTGCCGGAGTGTAACATTATCGGCCTTCTCTGAAATAAAAATAAACAAACTGAATTAATAGAACAGCAGAAACACATCATTATTCGCAATCAATAACGCATTACGGGAACTGGACCGGAATTTGCTGTCATATTCACAAATTCTATCATGGAAAACCGGTCCTTTTTTGAACAGTCCCGTCCGGATCGCTGCACCAGAAAAAGAAGCAATTGCCTCGCGGTCCGATTCACTGGGACAAGAATAAAATCACACTTTCTATAAGGACCTGAATCCGTGAGCATGAAAGCCGCAATGCGCGGAACGCCGGGGTCCAACGCCGCCTGTACAGTTTTGAGCCGGTTACATCGTTTAGCTTCACCGCCATTTTGATACCGGCAGACAAGGCTGGCACAAAGGCATTTCAGGCGAGTGAAGGCTTGAAAGCCCACGTTTTCAGAAAGGAATTAAATGACGCATATCTCCTTCGTCCAGCTTATTAACATCGAACATACACAACGAATGCTGGAGGACCTTAACAGGTTGACCGGTGTGCCTTCAGCCATCATGGACAACGACGGAAGACTTCTGATCGACACAGGCAGGCAGGAGATATGCACCCATTTCCATCGCGAGCATCCGGTCACCCGCAAACGCTGCCTGGACAACGATGACTACATGAGAGAGCATCTGCCCGGTACGGTCGGGAAATTCCTGGAATGCAGGTGCGGAAACGGCTTGCGGAAAGCCGCCGTGCCCATCATCATCGACGGGAAAATACTGGCGACATTATACATTGGACAGTTTATTCTCCATGATGATAAAGCGGATGTCCCGGATTTCCTGGCACGGGCCCGGCAATTCGGATTTGACGAAGAGAGTTACCTGGGCGCCCTCTCCCGGGTCCCAGTGTTCACGAGGGATCAAATACGCGATCTGCTGAATTTTTACCGGAATCTGGCACAAATGATGACGGAAATGGGCCTTAAAAACCTGCAACTTGCCCGGGAATTCCAGAAAAGGAAACAGGCAGATGAGGTGCTTCGGCATTCGGAAGCCGCCATGCGCAGGATCTTTGAAGCCATCCCCGACCAGCTGCATATCATCGACAAGGACTTCCGCATCCTGCACTCCAACTGGCACGGAGGGTATGGGTATGTTTCCGAAGAAAAACGAGGGCGTAAGCCTTCGTGTTATGAAGCTTTCTATTCGTTGGACAGGCCGTGTGAAAACTGCCATGCCATTGAGGTTTTCACTACCGGCCGACCTGTCGTCAGGGAAAAAATCAATCCAAAGATAGGTCATCTGGAAATACACGCCTATCCTGTTTTCGACGGTAAGGGCGAAGTGGAAATGGTCATCGAACATGTCCGCAACATCAGCGAACGCAAAGTGGCCGAAGAAAAGTGGCACACTCTGTACAACAGCCTCCCCGGCGGAAGTTTCACGGTAAACGACCAATACATCATTGAAGATGTCAATGATGTTCTCTGTGCCGTGACGGGTTTTTCCAGGGAGGAACTTGTCGGGCAGCTGTGCGGCATAATCTGTCCGAAGGGACCGCACTTGTGTCCGATCTTCGATCTCGGCAAGGAAAGAATAGACAACGACGAAACAGCTGTTAAGGGAAAAGACGGCACTCTCGTGCCGATCATCAAGAGCGCCAGAAGGATCCCGGCTGGAGACAGGCAAATCATAGTCGAGAATTTCCAGGACATTACCGACCGCAAACGTCTCGAAGAGCAGCTGCACCACTCCCAGAAAATGGAGGCCATAGGGCAGCTTGCCGGCGGCATAGCGCACGATTTCAACAACATACTGACGGCAATCATGGGATATGCCAATCTGCTGCAGATGAAAATCGGCGACAACGATCAGCACGTCAAATTCACACGCCAGATAATCTCCTCGGCTGAAAGGGCGTCAAGTCTCACCCGCGGCCTGCTTGCTTTCAGCAGAAGGCATGTCGTGGACCTGAAACCGGTAAAAGTGAACGAAATCATCGAAAAAGCGGATAAACTCCTGTCCAGGCTGGTGCCTGAAAACATTGAGCTCCACATCGTCACGGGGGGGGATTTCGTCGTGCGGGCAGACTCGATGCAGGTCGAGCAGGTCTTGATGAACCTCGTTACCAATGCGCGCGACGCAATGCCCGGCGGCGGACGTCTGGATATAGGCACAGAGAAGATCGAACTGGATGAGGAATTCGTACGGACGCACGGATATGGCAGGGCAGGAACATTTGTCCGCATCTCGGTCTCGGACACAGGTACCGGCATTGATAAGCATTTACTGGAGAGGATATTCGAGCCGTTTTACACCACGAAGGAGGTCGGAAAAGGCACGGGCCTCGGGCTATCCATCGTTTATGGAATCATTAAGCAGCATAACGGCTATATCAATGCCTACAGTGAGCCCGGGGAAGGTACTGTATTCAAGATATACCTGCCGGCGATCGAGGGTGACGCCGGCAGTATGGAGAAGCTTGAGATGACGGCACCGTCGCGCGGTACGGAAACAGTCCTGCTGGCCGAAGATGAACCGATGGTCAGGGAAATAGCACGATCCATTCTTGAGGAGTTCGGGTACAAGGTGGTGGAAGCCGAGGATGGGGCGGATGCGATCGAGAAATTTCGTGTGAAAGGATCTGAAATAAAACTCCTTATCCTCGACGTGATAATGCCGAGGAAGAACGGCAGGGAAGTCTATGACGAAATCAAAAAGATGCGGCCCGATGTGGAAGCCCTTTTCATGAGCGGTTATACCGACGATATCCTGGGTGGGAAAGGCATAATCGAAGAAAAACTGGGTTATATTTCAAAACCTCTAGTGCAGAATGTTTTCCTGCGCAAGGTTCGCGAGATTCTGGACAAGCGGGCTGAGGCGGACATCAGACTGCTCCATCATGCTCGGTTGGAAATGACGCCCCAATGATCCCCCTGTAGTGTAAAAGCCGCGGTTTAAGCTGGTCAGCTGCATCGTCATTTGCACACCTGAAGCATGTGGAAATTCCTGCCGGGCAAACCCTTTCCCTGACCGTCAATTGAGATTACAACAATTTGCCCACTTGACAACGGCCTCCTCGGATATTATTGTGTGCATATGCACGCAATAATATCCGAGGAGGCAACAACCATGAAAGTATGTTTCCCCATTGAAAAAGACGAAGGTCTCTCCAGCGTTCTCTCCGGACACTTCGGCTCCGCTCCGATGTTCATGCTGGTCGACATCGAAAGCAAAAACGCAACGGCCATCGCCAACTCCGACCAGCACCACTCCCACGGTGCATGCAACCCGCTCAGGACGCTTGAGGGCCGGCAGATCGACGGGATAGTCGTCGGCAGCATCGGCGCGGGCGCCCTCAACCACCTGACGCGATCAGGCATCAGGGTGTTCAGGGCACAGGGCGCGACGGTCGGGGAGAACGCCGACCTGATCGCATCCAACTCCCTCCTTGAGTTTACCGGCCAGGAATGCTGCCCCGGACATGGAAACGGCTCCGGGCAGGCACACGGCCATGGCTGCTGTCATTGACAAGAAATCGTCGAGGGGAGTGGAACAATCCTTCTCCCCTTGGTCCGAAATTCTCTCACAGTAAAGCACTCGGCCCACCGGAAATAGGTTTACCGGCGTTTGCCATTGATGTATTATTTTATCCTGAAGGTTTCCCCGAAAAATGGAACAGGTTCGGCCGGCAAGGCCGCAATTCATCAGAGCAATCAGGAATCCGATCATGTCCCCACGCTGCAAAAAGCCACGGCAATGCAGTTGCCCATACCACGGCAACGTCGGAGAAGTGTTTAAACCGGCAGGAACACCGTTGAGAGACCTGGAACGAATCACCCTGAACCATGACGAAATGGAAGCGATGTTCCTCTGCGATTCGGAAAACCTGACCCAGGAAGAGGCCGGAGAACGCATGGGGGTTTCCCGCGGGACCGTGCAGCGGCTGCTCATGCAGGCAAGGAAGAAAACCATCGAGGCAATCGTCCTGGGCAAGGCACTTTCGGTCGAAAGTGGACGGGAAGCAGACAAGTGAGTTACGCGCTTCCGCTTGTACTTTGCGGATGGCCACGTGGTGGGGAAATACCCGTCAAACCCGTTTCAGGATCATACATCATTGCAGAATATGAATAAAAAAAACGAACTTCTGTCCATTGCCCTGATCGCAACAATGTTCGCGCTTGCGGGGTTTTCCGGCCAGAAGGAAATAATTTTCCCGGAGATCGCGGCCCTCGCTCTCGGCGCGTGGGTCCTGGATAAACCGCCCTGGCGCGGGACCAATCTCAACTTCTGGCTGTCTCCGTCCATTGCGGCCCTGACGGGAATGGCAATTGTGCGTTATTTCCCCTACTCGCCCGTTTTCATGACCGCAGCGGCCTTTATCGCCGTCATCCTGCAATTGAAACTGTTGCGCTCAGCCATACTGCCGTCCATCTCAGCCGCCATTCTGCCGGTCATCACCCGTGCCGACAGCTGGTACTATCCTCTTTCCGTCTGTATCCTGGCGGGAATAATTGCCTCCGGACGTATCCTGATGAACCGTTCCGTTCCGGCGGAAAACGGCGACGGCCTGCTGAACCCGTCCGGCAGCTTTAAGCCTGGCGGCAATGGGAACCTGAGCGAGCTGAAACACTGGGGCAAGCTTCTTGCGGGTATCCTGGCTGTATCGGTGGTCGCCGTAGGGTTTCACCTGTTTTATATGATTGCTCCGCCACTGATTGTGGCCTTTGTCGAGTTGTCGAAGCCGGACAGCGTACTTCGGCAAAAATCCGCGAAGATATTGATCCTGCTTGTATTTGCGGCCTTTTCCGGTGTGTGCTGGCTTTATCTCGTCGAAAATATTCTGCACCGGCCCATCTGGATCTCCGCATGCATTTCGACAATATCCGTTTTCATCGTTTATCGCGCCATGCGCCTGCCTTTCCCGCCGGCCGTCGCCATCGCCCTGCTGCCGACAATCATTCCGGCGGAAAAACTGTGGTTATATCCGTTGCATGTACTCCTCGGCAGCGCTGCGTTCTTATTGATAAGCACGCTGTGCTTCGGAAAGAGCCACCTCGCGGAGGGGAACAGGGAGGAAACAGCCGTCACCGAAGCTACATTCCCCGGTTGACAGCGGATTTGCCAAACCTGATTCAGGTCAAAACAAAATAACAGGGGTTTAAGACATGAAATTTCAGATCAGGGCGCTGGGGACCATACATACCGGCCACGCAACGAAGGAAGAAACGCCGGTCCAGGGTGCGTTCCGGCCGGACGCCGAAGGGACGGTAGAGGTTTTTCCGGAATTTGCCGAGGGACTGAAGGACATCGGCCTGTTCAGCCATATCGTGCTGATCTACCACTTCGACAGGGCCGGCAAGGTCGAACTGATACGGAAGCCGTTCCTGGACGACAACCTCCACGGCATTTTCGCCATGAGGCACCCGTGCAGGCCGAACGGGCTGGGCATTTCCGTCGTCAGGCTGCTCCGGCATGAGGGAAACCTGCTTTTCGTGAGCGGGATCGATGTCCTCGACGGCACACCGCTCATTGATATAAAGCCCTACATTCCACGCTTCGACTGTTTTCCGGATGCCTCGGAAGGATGGTTTGCCGGCAAGGAAGAGCGCGAGAAGCCGGCGGGACGGGAGTGATGTGCCAAGGACCCGTTTCTTCATTTCACGCGGGCGGGTATTTGCGCCCGAAACCGGTATCGGTCGGCCCATGAAATGGTAATACATTCCTGTAGAGTCCTCGCCATTTTACTTTATTGCTTTGTAATTTATACTTGTGAAATAATCTGCGGTGAATCTAAAAGGAGGATGCGATGGGCAACGGGCAGAGGCATTCAAGGTGGACAAGAGCTCTGATGACACTTGGGCTTGCCGCGGCGCTCCTGATGATGCCGCTAGCCGCATTGGCCCACGGACTTGCCGGAAAGAGGTTCTTTCCCACCACTTTTCAGGTCGACGACCCCTTCATCTCCGACGAATTTTCTATCCTTTACAATCACATCAGACAACCCGGTGACGAACCCAACAGGGCTTCGGAAATAAATATCGATTATTCAAAACGCATACTGCCGAACTTCGGCCTGGAATTCCATGACGCGTATCTGCACCTGGGCTCCGACGGTGACGGTTCGGCAAACGGCTGGGAGAACCTGGAGGTGGGCGCAAAATGGCAGTTTCTCACGAATGACGAGCACGAGGCGATTCTCTCGGTCGGCACTGATATCGAGATCGGGGGCACAGGAGCGCACCAGGTGTCCGATTCCTCTTCGACCATTTCGCCGGCTTTCTTTTTCGGAAAGGGTCTGGGTGACCTGCCGGAATCGGCGAGATTCATCAGGCCTTTCGCTATAACCGGGGTCCTCGGGCCGAACTTCCCCACGCGCAGCGGCGACCCGATTTCTCTTACCTGGGCCTTCACGTTGCAATACAGCCTGATGTATCTTCAGTCATATGTGAAGGACGTGGGCCTCGGCGCTCCCTTCAACCGGATGATTCTCGTTACCGAGTTCCCTATGCAGACATGCATGAATGCCGACTGCAACGGGCAGACGACCGGCACGGTGAACCCCGGAATCGTCTGGGCCGGCAAATTCATGGAACTGGGAGTGGCCGCCCAAATCCCCATAAACTCGCGTTCCGGAAATAATGTCGGCATCCTCGCCCTGTTTCATTTATTTATTGACGACCTTTTCCCCAGGAGTTTGGGAAGGCCGATATTTCCCTGAGAAAATTATGAAGATTAAGCATCAGAGAAATTTGGTCTTCGGCCTCTTCCTCGCTTTTTTGTGTTCCCCTCCCGAAGCAGCCTTGGCCCATGCCTTTCCCGACCACTCCGACCCGAGAGTCGGGGCGACAGTCAGCGCCCCCCCCGCCATGGTTCGCATCTGGTTCGACGGCGATCTGGAGCCTGCATTCAGCACTGTTCGGGTTCTGGACGGCAGCGGAAAAAGGGTGGACAAAGGAGACGGGCACGTGGACTCTTCCGACCATACGCTCCTCGAAGCAGGCCTGACGGCTCTTCATCCGGGCGTCTACCATGTATATTGGAGCGTAGTGGCTTGGGACGGGCATCGAACCGAGGGGGATTATACATTCACCGTAAAATGAGATCAAGGGTGCCAGCACCGTGAATCTGTGTATTCATATCCTCCCAACATGGCTTGAACTGCTTTCCCTCACTTTTTGCACGGGCATCCTTGTTTGCCGGCTCTGGGTTCTCCTGCCCTCAACGGAAACCGGTCTTTCCGATGACAAGGATTTCTCCGGCCGTCTCCGGCTGTTATTTACCATAGGCATCGTGGTGATGATGGCAAGCAGCGCAATCGGTCTCATGGGGCGCTCCATGGAGATGAGCGGACTTCCACTGAATGCTCTCCCGTCAGTGCTTCCTGCGGTGATTTTCAGAACACACTTCGGCCATGTCTGGATTGTCCGCCTTGCGGCTCTTATTCTCTGGATAATTCTGGCTAAAGCGGGCGGGCGTCATTGTGATTCGCGGTGGTTCATTTCTCTGATGCTGGCCGTCGGACTCGTTGTTTCCATGACGGAAAGCGCGACCGGCCATGCCGCTGATGCCGGAGATTTCAGTATCCGAGAGATGATGGATTGGCTGCATCTCCTGGGTGCTTCAACATGGGGAGGTGGTGTCTTTGTCCTCTCGCTGTTGATTCTTCCCAAAATCGCAAGGGCGGACGGTCAGGCAACGCCGATTATCGGGGAAGTTGCCGGCCGATTTTCCAGGATCGCGGGCTTTGCGGTCGGGATTATAATGATTACCGCGGTTTACAACGAAGCAGTTTATGCGGGCAGCGTCGAAGCGCTGCTGCTGGCGCCCTACGGCAGAATCATCATCGCCAAGAGCTACCTGTTCCTGCTCATTCTCGGTTTTGGAGCTTTCAACAGGTATGTCAGCGTGCCTTTATTGCACGAACAGGCCGGATCGCCGGCGATCCGGCGAGGCATTCCAGGAAAAGTCGCATTCCGTCTATTCTTGCTTCTGTTGCCAAGTCTCAAGGAGCGCCATGCAGCCTTCCGGTTCAAGCGCATCGTAAGAATAGAGGCCATCCTTCTAATGGGAGTTCTGTTTTGCGCCGCCTTGCTCCGGCATGAAGTGCCCGCCGCCCATTTTTCCCATAACCGGCATGCCGAAGGTTCCGGAGGGCACGCCCATGGCGTCGTTCCCGGAGTGACCCATGATCAGGAACATTCGCATATCAAGGCTTCTGGTCGATTCGGACCGGAGGTTGACGCGGAGATAACCTTCCCTTCCAAAGGCGTATACATGATTTTCAGTCAAGTTAAGCACCATGACAATGTTTGTCTCTTCGACTTCATGGTAAAGGCACAATAGGCAATTGACAAAGCACTTTTATTCATTATAGTTGAACCCATGCCGGGCCAATTCATAAATAAAAGAGTTGCGTTTACATTTGCCGTATTTCTTCTTTTTCTCATCACAAACACGGCAATTGCATTTCATCATCATCCTCTGGACGACCAGGCGCATGATGACTGTCCGATCTGCGCAACCGCCCATGTAACTTTCTTTGCTGAATTCGATTGTTCAGCCCCGGTCATTCAATGCACCGGCATCACGGTTTCCGATCTCATACCTCGTGAATATGAATCTTTCTTTGAACCCCTTTTACTGACACATCACTACAAACGCGCTCCTCCATTCTAGCCCATCTCTCAGCTTCCAAGTCGCCCTACACACAGCCTATTCAGGTGATACTTCTCAGCGTCCTTTGCCTGAAACGGGAGGCGACCGGGATACTATTGTCTTTGCACCACCAGATAATGAACTGACGGACATTTCGATGAAATAACGAATAACTGGAGGCGTAACCATGAAAACCGTATTCATGCTTATCGCACTGTTTACATTATCGTTTTCTGCTATGCCGGCCTTCGCCCAATCCCTGGAAGACCGGCTGAAGATCCTTGAGAATACGATCGAGAAACAGGCGCAGGAACAGAAGTCTCTCACGGAAACACTTCAAAAACAGGAACAGACCATTAATGAGCAGAAAAAACTGATCGAGGAAATGAAAACGGAAATGGCGAAGGGACAGCCGGCCGCACCGGCGAAAGCCGCCGAAGCCAAAGAGGCGGCATCGACCGAGCAGATGCGGCAGCAGGTTCAGGAGCTGAAGGAGCAGGTGGACCAGGTGGCCGAAGCGCAGAGAAAGGTCCTGCCGAGCGAGTTCAACCCTTCCATCGGGCTGGTGGGCGAGACGATCTTTTCCTATCGCAGCCAGGGAAAGGCACAGACAGGCAGCGACCGGCCCGGCGGGTACGACGTGTTCCAGCGCTCGGTGGAGTTGAACGCCGCGGCATCGGTTGATCCGTTCGCCTCGGCCTATGTGGTGGCAAACGCATCGGCCGACGCATCCACCGGCGACGCGGATCTGGAAATCGAGGAGGCCGCGATTCAAACGGAAACCCTGCCGTGGAATCTTACCTTGAAGGCGGGCCGTTTCTTCGGCGAGTTCGGCCGGCTGGCATACATCCACGACCATGAACTGCCGTTCGTCAACCGTCCGCTGGTACTCGACCAGTATATCGGCGGCGAATCGAGAACGGACGGAGCGCAACTGAACTGGCTGGTCCCGATTGAGCATTATGTAAGCCTGACCGCCGGGCTCGGCGACCAGTTCGGCGCCGATTATCCCAACCCCAACAATCCCGGCGATTTCCGGCATTTCAGCGGGCTGAATTTCTGGACCCGATTGTCCACGTATTTCGACCTGACCCCTGACATATCGCTTGAGCCCGGCATTTCAGGCCTGTGGAATCCGCATACGGTCGACCGCGGCGGCGCGATGGTTCAAAACGACGGCAGCGGCATCACACTGACCGAACGCGAACGCCGCCTGGCGGGACTGGACCTGACCCTGAGCTGGAAGCCCCTTCGCAACAATCAGTTCAAGACCGTCACCTGGGGCACGGAAGCGCTTTACAGCGACAACCGCTTTGACGTGGCCGATACGTCTTCCGGCAATCCCCTTCCCAAACGTTCGGTAGGCTCCGTAGGCCTTTACTCTTATCTGGCCTACAAGTTCGACAGGCAGTGGACAACCGGCTTCCTGTTCGACTGGGTGGAAGACTATCAAAATCAGCACGCCCAAACCTTCGCCTATTCGCCGTATATCACGTGGGCGCTCAGCCACTGGAACCAGTTGCGCCTGCAGTATACCTACACGGATTATAACGCAGCGTCCGAAGCATATGGACTGCGACCGGACCATGCAGTCTACCTGCAATGGGCATGGATCATAGGCTCACACTCGCACGGCTGGCAACAACGTTGAGACAAAAGGAGAATTACCAATATGAAATCGAAACTATCGCGTTTATTGACCATAATCCCGGTCTTCTGTGCGTTCTGCATGGCTGCGATGCCTGCTGAAGCAGCCAAGATCCGGGTCGTGACGACCCTTACCGATCTGGCTGATTTTACCCGCGCAGTCGGCGGGGATCTGGTCGTTGTCCACAGCCTGGCTACCGGCGTGGAGGACACGCATGGTGTGCCGATGAAGCCGAGCTTCGTGCCGATGATGAACCGGGCGGACCTGCTGGTTCTCGTGGGATTCGATTGCGAGCATGCTTTCCTTCCCGCGCTCATAGAAGCGAGCAAAAATCCGCGAATCCAGGTAAACAGGGCCGGATACGTGGACTGCTCCAAAGGGATCATCCCGCTTGATGTGCCCAGATCCACCGGACATGCCGCCGGTGACGTCCATCCCTACGGCAATCCGCACTACACGCTCGACCCGGTGCTGGCAAAGACGGCAATAGGAAACATCTATAACGCCCTTGTGGAGTTAGCTCCGCAGTACAAGGCGCAGTTCACGCGCAACCGTGACGCCTAT
>DASRZQ010000218.1:0-12807 GCA_035686205.1 Geobacteraceae bacterium | reverse complement strand
TCCCGCAGCAGGCTACGGTCGGCCCCGCGGTATTTGGCCGCTTCCCTCGCCGCGGCTTCCGGTGTCGCCGGCCTTATGCCCTTCCCGTAAATGTCCGCGCCGAATGCCACATATCCCAAACGGGCAAGCTGTTCCACCCGGTGCTTCACATATGTTCCGAGTCCGTTCCACTCGTGTAACACCAGCACGCCGGGACGCTTGCCCTTGAATGCATCGTCGTAAGCGAGGTAACCTTCCAGGACAGTGACACCCTGACGATAATCGACAGTTTTTTTAACCAGCTTGGCCTCGGCGACGCCCGTCAGCGTAAGCAATGCCATGATGAACCCTAAATGCGTCTTCATGACCGTCTCCTGCGATAGTGGTACGATATTACAATAGTATAACATACTGAAGCCTGGGCACAGGGCAGCTGCAGGCGAGAGATGAGATGCCACAATGAAACAAGACCAAAATTATCTTTAGTTAACATTCAAGCTACCAGGGAGGAAAGCGGAATGGCAAAACTTCTCTACGGGAAAATGGCCGAGGCGCGCGTACTTGCGGCGCAATTCTGACAGTGAAAATGGATGGAAAATGTATTGGGGTCAAACACAAAAGGAGGCCGCTGTCTTGAAAATTCCCTCCTTACTATCGATCTTGCATTGTCAACAGTTTCATAAGCTCCGGATCATTTATCTCATTTGCCAACTCAAGAATTGTCTTGTGTTCTTCGGTATCCGTCTTGGTTAAATCAACAATGGCACCATTTTCAAGCAATATAGTTACAACCAATTTATGCCCATACATTACTGCAAAAAAAAGTGGAGATCGTCCCACTTCATCTTCGGTATTTATATCCGCGCCGGAGGAAATAAGTTCAAGGGGGGAGGGAGTTTTTGATAGCAGCGGAAGATTGATATCAATCAGAAAAATCGAAGTTCAGACTGATTTTATGGCATGTGAAATATTCAAGAAAAAAGGAGGGACAAACTTAGACAATATACCGTTGAAAATATTAAGCTTCATTTGCCGCCCGGAAACAAAATAAAACTTTTCACCCTGCCCCTGAATATTTTGGTTGACTGCCGGTCATCCGCACCTGTACCCTGTAGATTACAGAACAACCGGAACTACGTTAACACAACATGAAAGGCAGAATTGAATTATGGCACAGGTAAAAAAGGGTGACAGGGTCAAAATCGTTTATACGGGCACACTTCAGGATGGGACGGTTTTCGATTCCACCCATGAAAGCGGAGAATGCGGCTCTGAAGATTGCGGATGCGCGGCAGGCCCCATGGAACTGGTAGTGGGCGACGGTGAGTTCCTGCCCCGGATAGAGGAAGAGTTGGTCGGCATGTCCCCGGGGGAGAAAAAAACGGTCACAATCCAGGCCGAAGAAGCTCTGGGCGAATATGACGAGGAGAACGTATTTTCCATACAGCGCACTGACCTTCCGTCAGATCTGAAACCCGAGGTAGGTGACCAGATCGTGCTCATCAATGAGGAAAATGAACAATTGCCGGTAACCGTGGTTGAAGTGACAGACGAAAGCATCACCTTCGATTCCAATCATCCCCTGGCGGGAGAAGATCTCACCTTCGATTTCGAACTGGTCGAAATACTTTAAAATCCTTGCTGAAGTTAATCTGAGAGAAAGGCGGCCTTGGCCGCCTTTCTCCGCAAAAACCACTTTTTAAGCAAAAACCCCCGATAGCACCTGTTGGAGAAGGCTTTTCGGCAGCTTCAGCGGCTCCTTCATCAGGCTCTCTTTTTTTCTTGACAGAGTATGCCTTTTGAATGTATTGAATATGATATTCAATTTCTAAAAACGGTTTCCCGCCTCTTGCGGCACACACCTCTTTGCAACGGTGGCTGCGTGGAAAACCTCCCGGAATGAAATGTGCGGCGCGGCCGCTGTCAACTTGAAAAAAACACAAGTAAAATGCATACGCAACTTTATTTATTCGCCAATTAATTGAAAACAATAATCAAAATCAATGATGGCAGAGCCGGTTCCGGTCAATTCTCAACAGTACCTGAATCCGTGAGCGTGGAAGCCTGAAAAATCTACCAGACGAATACGAACGAAGTGGTATGAGGAGGAAATATGTGCATAGCGCTGATAGGAGGGATGGATCGCCTCGAAAGGCACTACGTCGAGGAAGCTGCCAGGATGGGCATAGATCTGAGGGTCTTCACCAGGCAGGAGGCGAACATTGGATCGAAGATAAAAAACGCGGACGCAATGGTTATCTTCACCAACAAGGTGTCGCACAAGGTGAAAGCACAGGCGATCAAGGAAGCAAAGGCAAACGGGATCCCCGTCCACATGCAGCACTCCTGCGGCGTCTGCTCGTTGAGGAACTGTCTGGACTGCATCATGACCATGAACACTGACGGAGAAACAAACAATGCCTAGAAAGATGCTGGTGATGCTGTCCATCTCGGTGATGGCAGCCGGAACGGCGCTCGCACATGAAGATGATGTGAAAAAAGGGGAAGCCGCCCTTGCAGCCGAAAACCCGGGCGATGGGAGTGAACAGCGGATTCCGGAAAAGGTCACCATAAAGCACTGGTCATGCAGGGAGATAGCCGAACTTGGAAAGAAATATGAAGCGACGAAAAAACTCCCGGAAGCGGTGGTAGTCGAAGGAAAGCCGTGCCCCAGGAGCGATTTGGCCGGTTGCCTTCTTTCCATCCTTGACAAGGTCATGGACAAATGCGGAAAAGAAGGCGCCGATGCGATCCCCCGTGAGGACCTGGACCGGCTTGCCGCCCTTCATGAGGCATTGAAGCCCGAGCTGGCCAGATACCCGGCCTATCTGGTAAGAAGAGAGGCTATAGAAGCGATGCTTGCCAAGCCGGAGGTGCCTGAGTTCGAATACAAGGTAGGTGTCAACGGTTTTCTTAGAGGAGAGGGAGTGCGCAATTTCCGCTTGCCCGATTTCAGTTATGCTGCGGGGCACGGCGAAGGTCGCTTTCTTTACCGGGTAAAGCCTTACGCCTACTGGCATCCGACCGATTACCTGGACATCCACGTTGAAGGCCAGGGATACGGCTTCACCGGAGGGAGCCAGAATTCGGGCAAGTATTCCCTCTACCAGGGTTTCGTGGAAGGGAAGATCCCGGAGAAAGACTGGCTGGCCCTCAAGGTCGGCAGGCAGGAGTTCAATTACGGCAGCGCTTTTATCCTGGGGCCGGATTCGTTATACAACGGATTGTCCTTTGATGCCGCCAGGCTCAGGGTGCAGCCGTTGTCGCCGCTGGCTGTCGACCTTCTGGGCGGTTTTTACGCCACTCCTTTCTCCGACGGATTGAAGGGATACCTGGCGGGCACTTACGCGACTTATACCTTTTCCGAAGGAAACGCCGTCGAAGCATACGCATTCCGGGATACCGGATCGCCCAACCGCCATGCGGGTGAACACCTGGACACATGGGGGCTCCGCGGCACGGCCAGGCTGGGGCCCGTTTCCCTGGAAATCGAACCGGTCTACGAGTCGGGGAGGGTTTTCAACTCCACGAGCAGCGCAGACGACAACATCAGCGCATACGGAGGCCACCTTGACGCCACGGTCGAAACGGACCTGGCCGGTCATAAAAACAAGTTCTTCGCCAGCTATGCCTATGGTTCGGGGAGTCGTGACGCGGCCAACCAGGTCAGCTCCAGGGGCGAATTCCGTACCCCCGACAACGACAGTTCCCTGGTCGGCGACATGAGCGTCATCGGAGACATGTCCGGGATCACCGTCAACAGCCACCACGCCAGCGGCCTGCAGATCGGCACGCTCGGATGGGGCATTGACGTGACCAGGGAGGTCAATTTTTCCGCTACCGGGCGCTACTTCCTGGCAAACAACGTCGAAAACGGCTTCAGCCGCCATCTCGGCCTCGAGACAGACTTTACGCTTACTTACGCCATGAGCGACAATCTTTCCCTGGTTGCCGGCTACGACCGGTTTTTCACCGACGGTTTCTTCCGGAACGCCTCCGGAATCGGCAAGGACATCGATTACGGCTATGTGATGCTTCAGTTTGACCTGGCCAGGACAAAGCTGAAAACAGCGAAAATGTAAACAAAGGAGAATGAACATGTTCGGGAATTTGAAAGCGGTACTGCCGGTGATTGGCATAACCATGGTTTTCGGTTTAACCGCGTCAACGGGCTTCGGAGACGCAGGAACTCCGTCAATTGCAAAAAAGGCCGTAACCGTCGGAAACAGGAGCTGTCCCGTAACCGGTGAAAAAATCGGCAAGAATTCGGAAGTGACCTATGAATACAAAGGCAAAGTCTATAGCTTCTGTTGTCAGGGATGCATCATTGAATTCAGCAAGGACCCCGAAAAATATATCGAGAAAATGATAAAATACCAGTGAAGACACTCATGAGAAGGCCGTGCGCTGAGAATTGGCCACGGTTTGATGTGATAAGAAAAGGCAGGCAGGGACACTTCTTTTTTCAGGTTAATAAAAAGGCGGCCGATTTCGACCGGCCGCCTTTTCTGTTTCGTTCTTTGCCCATGTAATCCCGGCAATCACAAAAGTTTACTTGTTATGCCCTTTCCCCTTGCCTTTTCCGTGCCCCTTCCCGTGGCCTTCGCCCGGCTCGCCGGCCAGCACGAAATCGCCGCTCTTGAGCCTGTGGAACTCCGGTGAGCCCGGCTTGATGCCGAGGCTCTTCGCGATCACTCCCCACCCTTTTCCCCTGTTGGCCTTGTACACATGAAGTACCTCTTCGGGCGGCCTGTGAGTCATTTCGCCCAGTTGGAACACCATGAAAGCGTCCGCCGGGGCGCTTACCGTGCCGATAACGGCCCGGACCTGCGCTCCCGGTACGCCGAACTGCGCGCTCACACGGGCGGCATAGCCGTTCATGTCAGATCGGGCCTGGATGTTCAGGTTATAGAGAAACCCGTCGAGCCCCCCTCCGGCGACCGCCAGACCGCAGAATAGCAATAACGCCGCTACCGCAAAAACAAATTTTTTCATTGTGTTTCCTCCTTTGATTTCCCCTCCCCTTTAATTTAAGTGGAGGTCGGGCCTGCGCGCTGAAGCGCTTCGGCGCGCAAGCGGGAGGGGTTACTAGTAATGATTCATAACTCCCCCCACTTATCTGTAAGAGGGGGAGCTCATCATTTGTTCCCATTTATTTTTTCTTCAATAACCAACGTAACACGTTATACCAAACCGGTCCGTCAAATCAAGCATTGACGCCGCAAACCCGGATTTCACGCACCCCGGCTCGTTGATATCTGATACAATGGGTACATGCAAGGAATTCAAAGACGGCGGGATATGCCGCTGAAAGGATATGCCATGGGCAGGGCAGCAGAACATTTGGACGAAAACGAACGAATCAGGGAATTCACCGGGCTGGACAAGACATCCCTTCCAGCCGACGGAGGGCCGCGTTTCAACCGCCTGATCTTTGCCAGAAGCCCATACCTCCTCCAGCACGCCGACAATCCTGTCGACTGGTATCAATGGGGGGAAGAAGCCTTCAACAAGGCCCGCGCTGAGAACAAGCCGGTCTTCCTCTCCATCGGCTATGCCACCTGCCACTGGTGCCACGTGATGGCCCACGAATCGTTCGCCGACCCGGAGGTGGCGGAGGTCCTCAATCGATATACGGTCCCGGTCAAGGTAGACCGCGAGGAACGCCCCGACATAGACTCCCAGTACATGCTGGCGGCCCAGATGATGACCGGCCGCGGAGGGTGGCCGCTCAATGTCCTCATCACCCCTGACCGCAAACCGTTTTTCGCCGCCACCTACCTGCCTAAACGCAGCATCAAGGGAATGCCCGGACTAGTGGAACTGCTGGGAAAAGTACATGAAGTCTGGCAGAGCCGAGCGGACCTGGTGCAAAAAGACTGCGAGGCCATATTCGCCGGACTGCGGAAGATGGCCTCGCCGCAGCCCGGCCCCGCCCCCGGCGGCGAGGTCCTCCACGACGCCTACCGGGAGCTCGCCGGGATGTACGACCCCATCTTCGGCGGGTTCGGCGATGCCCCGAAATTCCCCATGCCCGTTACCATATCCTTCCTGGTCCGCTACTGGGAAAAAACCGCATCCCCCGCAGCGCGGGAAATGGTTGAGAAGACTCTGCGCCAGATGCGGTCCGGCGGCATCTGGGACCAGGTCGGTTCCGGCATCCACCGTTATTCGGTGGACCGGGAATGGCTCGTGCCACATTTCGAGAAAATGCTTTATGACCAGGCCCTTCTGGCCATGGCCTGCCTTGATGCGTATCAGGCCTTCGGAGAGCCGTTTCAGCTCAAGTTTGCGGAAGAGGTATTCGACTACGTGCTGAGGGAAATGACCTCTCCGGCCGATGGCTTTTTTTCGGGCCTGGACGCGGATACGGAAGGTGAAGAAGGGAGATTCTACCTCTGGACACCCAAACAGGTTGAGGAAGTGCTCGGTGGTGAAACGGGAAGGATTTTCTGCCAGGTCTACGATATCACGGAACGGGGCAATTTCGAGGAGCGCAATATCCCGCGCCTGAAGCGCCCCCTCGAACTGTATGCCGAGGCAAGCGGCATGGACCGCGACAAGCTGGCCGCCCTGCTGGAGGATGCGCGCGGCAGGCTGTTGGCCAGGCGCTCGGAAAGGATCCGTCCTTTCAGGGACGAAAAGATCCTGGCCGGCTGGAACGGCCTGATGATCGCCGCCCTGGCGCGCGGTGCGGCGATTACCGGCAATGGTCGTTATCTCGAAATGGCCGCCGGCGCCGCGGCATTCGTTGAAAGACATATGCGGAATGCCGACGGCAGGCTGTTCAGGAGTTTCCACCTGGGCGAACCCGCCATACCCGCGTTCCTGGAGGATTACGCTTTCTTTACCTGGGGCCTGACGGAACTCTACCGTGCAACGGCCGATCCGGGATACCTGGACGCGGCGCTTCGCCACACTCGGGACATGCTCCGCCTGTTCGGCGACGGGTCCGGCGGCCTTTATGACACCGGAGCAGACGCCGAGGAAGTCCTGATGAGGATGAAACGTTCCTTCGACGACGTGACCCCGTCCGGGAACTCGGCGGCCGCCATGAACCTGCTCCGGCTGGGGAAGATCACCTTCGACGAGGAACTCGCAAAGGAGGGCGAACAGGTCCTGCGGACCTTCATGGGAAATGCCGCACGGCAGCCTTCCGGGTATCTGCACATGCTGGGGGCCTGGGATTACTTCCTCGACCACGGGGTGGACGTGACCCTGGTTTTTCGTGAGCAGGGGGATGAATTCCGCGACATGGTCCGGGCCGTCCATCAAAGATATATTCCCAACCTGACGCTACGATTCGCCAGGGAGGGGGAAGACCCGGAGGGACGAACTACGGCAAACGGAAGGCCCACGGCCTACATCTGCGGCGCAGGAGCATGCATGCCGCCCGCGGCGGGCGTGGAGGGGCTGGAAAAGACGCTGGGAAAGGCGATATAGACAATCCAAGGCATTAACAGGGAAATTCAGGATATACAGGATACAAAACAAAACAGCTTTCAGGTTAAATCCAAAATCCTGAACCTGTAACAGGCATTTGAACTGCATGGAACGCAGGATACCGATGAGAAATCAAAATCTTTTGTTTATTTCGGATGCGCATTCAGGAAAAGAAATTTTTTCTGGGCTATTCATATAAAATCCTTAGCAATTCTCTGCCTTCTCTTCGACAACCTGCTATTTTCAGGTTTTATCCTTTTAATCCTGAATATCCCTGTTAATAAGATTATGTGTTATTCTGGGTTTGCCCAATTTAACGGCAATGCTGAAAGGTTGCCCCCGAATTCGGCATCATAATTTCATTTTGCAATCTTCACCAATGGGACGAAACCGTTGCTTTTCCGTATTCTCACCTGTTTTCCAAATTGGCACGGAAAATGATGAAGACGTACAGGAAAAGAGACATCCATCAAGGCCAATATGCAAATCAATCCAGATCAAAAGAGAGAACACATGGAAGAAATTTCCGGCACCGAAGAATATTTACCCGTCAGCGAAGCTGCGGAAGAGCTCGGTTCGACCCATCTGCGGATTCTCATGCTTATCAGGGAAGGAGCACTGAAAGGAAAGCAGGAAGGTGACGAATGGTTAGTCACTCGGGAATCTCTCGACTGTTTCCAGAAACATGGAGGGGATTTGCGGGTGCAGGCCGGGTGCCGGACATCCTGCGGGGGCAACTGCGGCAGTCACGGGTAAATCCGGCCGGCCGTCGTCTTGTCCCTGCTCACCGGGCAGGATATGGGTTTCGCGGATCGGCCTTCAGCCGCATATCGAGGATGTCGAGCAGTGCCTGCGCAGCGGCCCGCGGCGTCATGCTCAACAGCCTTCGCGTCAGCTCCTTTACCCCGCCCGGGCAGTTGGTCAGCATGTAATCGACAGCGGCCCTCTGGTCGGCATGAAGGGACAGCCGGAGCAGTTCTTTAGCCGTGCGGCAGTGGGTAAGGCGTATTCCCGAGCTGAGCCCCCATTCCATCAACAGAAAAACCGGCTGCACCCCTTCCCGTTCCGCCGCGCCCGCCTCCCTGAGCTTCAGCGAAGCCGCCTGATTGAGCGGCGTCAGTTTCAGCCACACCGATTCGCGATTTTCCATTGAGTCCGTCATTGCGAATTATTTTCCACCCGAGTTATCCGGCCGGTTGTTTCCGCCTCTCAGGAAAGGCAGTATTCTACAACTTGCCTTTTTGAATGCGCCTGATGTCGGGCGTCGGCAAGAAATCCCCCTGCCCGGTTTTTATACCTGGACCCCCTGCGTCGATGGTTTAATGATCTGAACAATTATTTCCGACCGGGGTCGCATGGCCCGGCTCCGTCAGCAGAAGGCGATGTTCCAGCCTGGCGGAGACGAAGGCATCGAGGATTTGTTTGCGTGATTCCGAGAAGTGCGCCCAGCCTTCATGATGCAGGGGGACGATAATTGCGTCCGCAAATGCGCGGGCCGCCTCCACGGCCTCGTCCGCGGTAAAGGTGAGATTCGCCGGTCCCACTTCCGGCACGCGGGCCGCACCCATGAACAGGATGGCGACCTTCACGTCGAATCGCCGGCCCACTTCTGCCACGCCTTCATACCAGACCGTATCGCCCGAGACATATACCGCGTCCATCGGGGATTCCGCCGTGGTCAGCACAAACCCGGTAACCGGGCCGCGGTCCCCGTCGGGCGGGCCGTGGCGGGCCGGCGTTCCCGTTACCCGCAGAACGCCGCCGTCCGGGGTCGGCAGCTCGACGCTCTGCCATTGGGCAAGACCGACAGCTTTGCCGCCCAGCCGCTCCGCCCCCGCCTGCGTGGTCAGGACGGTGCCCGCGCTCGCAAGCATGGCGCGCCCTGCGCGGTCAAGGTTGTCGAAGTGATGGTCATGGCTGAGCAGCACGGCATCAATGTGACCGAGTGATTCAACACTCAATGCGGGGCCGGTCAGTTTCCGCAGGGTGTAGACACTGGTCGTATATTCCTCGCCGCCTGGATCAAACGTCGGGTCGGTAAGCAGCCTCAGCCCGTTCATTTCCAGCAGGCCTGTCGGTCCGCCGATAAAGGTGAACTTCAAATCGATATTTTTCATGACTCGGATTCCTCCATATGAAATTGCCGCGGCAATGAAGTAAATCAGACATCATCTTACTGTGGTCCTTGCCGGAAGTCCGCAAGGCATACAACCTGAATTCCCGGAACTTTTGAAAGATGTCTATCGTTGGTAATCAGAAGAGTGGCCTGCGCGGCCAGCGCGGTAGCCGAGGTTCAGTAATGTGTAAACAACATCTGTTCATCCCCGTATTACGTCACTCCTCCCTTTCCCATCCCTTGGCCCGTTCTACGGCCATGCTCCATTTGCCGCGCAACTCATCAGCGCGTCCGCGCTCCATGGCCGGCATGAAGGTGCATTCGGGCTGCCACAACCTGCCGATTTCAGAGCGGTCGTGCCAGTATCCGACAGCCAGGCCGGCCAGAAAGGCCGCGCCAAGGGCGGTCGTCTCCCGCACCTTCGGCCGCACTACGCGAACTCCAAGAATGTCCGCCTGAAACTGCATGAGCAGGTTGTTGCAGGTTGCGCCGCCGTCCACCCGGAGTTCCTTGAGACTGATTCCTGCATCATCCTCCATGGCGGCGAGAAGGTCGGCGGTCTGGTAGGCAATGCTCTCCAAGACGGCGCGGGCCACATGCCCGGCGGTGGAACAGCGGGTCAGGCCGAACAGTGCGCCCCTGGCGTAGGGGTCCCAGTGGGGCGCGCCGAGGCCGGCAAAGGCCGGGACCATGTACACGCCGCCGTTGTCCGGCACCGAAGCGGCCAGCGTCTCCACCTCGCCCGAACTGCGTATAATGCCGAGTCCGTCCCGCAGCCACTGGACAGCCGCGCCCGCCGCAAACACGCTGCCCTCGAGCGCATACTCGGTCCGGTCGCCTATCCGGCAGGCCACTGTGCTCAGGAGATTGCGCTTCGAGGAGACGGGTCGGTCGCCGGTGTGCATGAGCATGAAACATCCGGTACCGTAAGTGTTCTTCACCATCCCTGGCCTGTCGCAGACCTGGCCGAACAGCGGGGCCTGCTGGTCGCCGGCGACCCCGGCTATCGGCACGCGGGAGCCGAGGAGGCCGGCCGCCGTTTCACCGTACACAAGGCTGGAGGGAACGACCTCCGGCAGCAGCGCCGCGGGTATCCGCAGGGCGTCAAGCAGCTCAGGGTCCCACTCGCCCCGGTTGATGTCGTATAGCAGGGTGCGGGAAGCGTTGCCGGCATCGGTGACGTGACGCTCTCCTCCGGTCAGGTTCCATACCAGCCAGGAATCGACCGTGCCGAATGCCAACTCCCCCCGCTCGGCCCGTTCTCTTGCTCCCGGCACATTGTCGAGGATCCAGGCGAGCTTTGTGCCGGAGAAATACGGGTCCAGCACCAGTCCCGTCCGCTCCCGGAAAAGGGGCTCCAGTCCCGCCGCCTTCAACTGTTCGCATTCCCCTGCCGTTCGCCGGTCCTGCCAGACGATGGCGTTGCAGACCGGCGTGCCGGTTCTCCTGTCCCATACCAGCGTTGTTTCCCGCTGGTTGGTAATTCCGATGGCGTGTATGTCCACCGCCGTCAGACCGGCATCGGCGATAGCCTCGACCGCCACGCCGAGCTGGGAAGCCCAGATTTCTTTGCCGTCATGCTCGACCCAGCCGGGCCGCGGGAATATCTGGCGGAACTCCTTTCGCGCAATTCCCCGCACATTTCCCGCATGGTCGAAAACAATCGCCCGGGAACTTGTGGTTCCCTGGTCAAGGGCAAGGATAAAACCCATTTCGTCTCCTTTCCATATGACTACCGCTGCCAAAGGACATTTCAAGGGAATGCTGTTCAGGAGCCGGAATTTTCCGTTTTACGATAAGACTCCAGTTCCCGGCGGGTACGCAACAGTTCGGACAGCAATCTCTCTTCACTCAGTACCAGGTCCCTGATGCGGGAAAGGGTCACGGCGGTTGTCAGAAAGGAAACCAGCCGCATGAACATTTCCCAGTAGATGAAATATGACCGCGAGTAGGGGTGGTGGGTAAACTTGTCCGAATAATACCAGCATATTGCCGAGCCGACAGCGACAATAATCCCGAATTTCCGGCCGCAATACCAGGATGCAATGGCTACCGGAATGAAATAGAAAATAAAAAATCCGAATTCATAACCAGTGATATAGTCAAGCCACCCTATGAGAACCAGAACAGCCAGGCTGACAAGCACAACGGTCCGCCTGTGGTCATCAAACACGAGCGGATGCGAGTAGTTCCATCCTTTTGAGACATTTTGATAATCTGTTTTTGTCATTAGACTTTCTATTCGGGGTCAAAATTAAGCATGGTTTCATTTGACCCGGACTTTCACGACAGCAGCTTCGTCAGCCAGTCCGGATGCAGTGAAAGGCCCACCAGTCCTGCCAGCCCCATCACCACGCCGAAACCGCCGAACAGCCAGGAAAATGCGAACAATTTCCGTTTGCTGGTGAGGGCGGTAACGGCAAGCAGCGCCAGCGACAGGGAAAGTGCTGCATCCGACATGTCGAACTGGTCGTCCCGGTAGTTGAGGTCGTCATAATCCTTCTCAAATCCGCGCGCCTTCTTTTTCAGCGTTTCCTCTTCCGCCGCATATCGGGCAATATTGTTCCGGTAGTCGCGCTCCTGGTCCGCAAGCACAACTTTCCCCCGTTCCGGAGCAATCACGGAAAGCGCCTGCGTCTGCATGAGGCCCACCTCGGCGAGATGCTGCTTGATCCGTTTCGACTGGTACTCCGACCAGGTGTCGACGGCGTCGGACTTCACCTGGAGCATGGCCTGGACGATATTGTCGTCCTTCACCTTGGTAACCGCCATGAAAGCGGAGAGAATGGCGACGCTCACCGCGACCCAGTCGTTGAGCCGGTTGCGCGCCGCCAGCAATCCAAGGTTATTTTCGTTGGTTTCCATGATGCATCCCCCTTTCCATTTCAAGGACAGCGATGTTAATGCCTGTTTGGAAGGCGGGGCAGTATAGCATAACTTTCCATATGGGATGCACCCGGTTTTTCGGTGCCGGACCGGATCAGGCATCAAATGCCGACATCTGAAGACCGTATTCCGTCCAGCGTATTTTTTTCATCTGTATACTTCATCATGGCTTCCGTTGTCGAGCATAATGATTTCTTTTTCCGCGACTAGAAGCGTAAGGGTAATCCGGTAATCATCGGACGCGCGTCAGATTAAACGTCACCACTTCCCTGGGTTTGCCTTTCTCGAACATCGTCCACTTCTGGACAATGTGGTCGTGATCCACGAAGGTAATGCTAAGGGAATGCATATGGGTCTCTTTGGCCGGGTTAATGTCGTTAAGC
>DASRZQ010000217.1:0-21254 GCA_035686205.1 Geobacteraceae bacterium | reverse complement strand
CTACTGAATTTACAAAACAAATAGTGCTCGCTGTGACTGATGACAAAATTTATTCATATATAGTTTTTGCTGCGTCAATATTATATGGAGAATCCGAACCAATGATTGACAACAATTCGTTGCGAGAACTTTTGGAACGTCAAATCACCAGATTTGAATCTACCAGCAAAGATGACCTTCCCTCTCATTTCAAGAATCATAGGTTGAAAGAAGATGAACATAATCAGATACTCAATGGGTGGCATAGCAGATATGCAGATGTTTTACACATAATCGGCGTATCAGGCGAAAAATTTGATACCGATAGTTTTATTCGTGGTCACAGGATTGTGTGTAGTAAAGAGTTAGACAGATGTATTGCATCAGGTCTATTTGAAGTGATCAAAGGGGTCTCAAAGTTACCTGCTGGAACAGGAATTGGAGTCAAGGCATAATCACGGCGCAGACACTGACACGGCAAAAAACGCTGCTCAGGTCACGCCGCGCCCCGTTGGAAAAAATAGGGACACTTCCCTATTTATTGTTGACATATAATTAGTAAAACATTAAATATTGCACATGCCAAGGATAGCACGTTCAGTAGCAGTAGATTATCCCCATCATGTCACGCAGCGCGGAAATAATCGGGCTACGGTGTTTTTTGATGATGATGGCGAAGAGGTCGAAAAAACTATCCGCCAAAGAACGTCTTGCGGGCGTCCTTTAGGCGGAGATGTGTTCATATATCTGCTGGAGTGCAGGTACGGACATAGGTTGAAAATTGGCAAGAAAGGACGGCCGCGGAAGGAAACAGCAGAAAAATAGGGAAGTGTCCCTGTTTTCCTATTATGCGAAAAAAGGTAATTATATGGCGTGTGTAACGATAAAACCGGTAAAGGTGCAGCTACATGAAAAGAGCAAAATTAGTTCAAAAAGACACCGCAAAGAGCAACACAACCGCTTTCAGAGCCGGAAGTCCGCTATCACGACAATCGCCGAATTCTCCTGCTGAAAACATCATGCGTCTGCAAAACACGCTCGGCAACCGGGCCGTTCAACTGCTTTTTAAATCCGGCGGACATCAGTCCGGCGAAAACAGGGCCTGCAGCCTTGGCCGTACGGCTCCTCCGGGCACCGTAATGCGCTCGGACCTGCTCGACCAGGAGACGCAAGATACAAAGCAGAGGCTCACCTTCGACACAGACAGTACGACTCGCGACCTGAGTAAGTATTTTGGTCTGTCGGCAACCCCGGTACTCGCGACGAACGTAACAGACAACTGTTCCTATGCGATCGACTCAATAGAAAAGCTGGAGGATAAAAAGACCAAGGCTGATCTCAAGCAAGGGCTTCGCCTGTACGCCCTCAGCACATTCGATCTTTTGCCCGACGATAAGGGCTTGGCGCATTCAAAGCGTCTTAACCTCGTGCATGTCGAAAACATGGACCTTACACGTTGGGGAGGTCCAAACGAGAGTTTCCGCTTTACCTGTATCGGGCAAAGCGACAGCAAGAATACAATCAATGTGCGGATTCTTATCGAGTCGTCCGGTCTGCGGGAGAAATACATGTCCGATGAATCGACCGCTCCGGGAATCGAAAAGACGGCTGAAAAGTACGGAATCCGCCGCGACATGGACAACGACCCGCTCGCGACAACCAGGAGTTCCATTCCAGATAATGTCTGGAACAAGGTGCTTCGGTCGTTGGGCCGGATCGGCGAATGGCTTCTTATGCGGCTGCGTGACATTACCTTTACCATGTCATCCAAGGACAAGGGCCCTAAAGGCGAGGGCGCCGAGTACAAGACCGAGAGCAAAAACGGCGCGGTAACCCGCAAGATCATCCTTTATTCTCACCTGTTGTCGGCCGGCGACCAGGAATTTGCTTTTACCATCCAGCACGAAATCGGCCATGCGCTTGACTACGCACCGGCCGAGACTCCCGGAGCCGTCGATAATAAAAAGTTGGGTCACAACGATCCCAGGTTCCTGGAAGCTGTCAAGGCCGACGGCGGCCAGAGCGCCGCCATAACGAAGTACGGTAAAACAGACGCTTTTGAGCTCTATGCCGAGTGCTTTGCGATGTTTATCTCTCAACCCGCCACGCTGAAGGCGATGCGGCCCAATATCTACAAATACTTCGACAAGTATCAATGGGAAGCGTTGAATGACCCGAAGCTCAATCCCTATGCCCCTAAACCCGGAGAAAAGCCGCCGATGACCGGGCTTGGTCCCGTCGGACCGTTTTAACCCGAATTAATGCGTGAGCACAAGCTATCTGCCGGGCGCAAAAGGCTTCGCCGTTTGTTGGCGTATCGTATGCCCGTGGCGAGGAAAAAAAGAGTCCGCTCTTGAAAGTGGAAAACGGACGATTTCGGACTTACATCAGGACCGGAAGACCGGAATCATCCGAGCAAACCAAATCCTCAAGAATTCCCAGAAGCCGCCCGTTAAAAGCTCCCTTCATCTCATGTTTCATAATGTGAATGGCAAATTGAGACTGAAGCGCCTTGTGACAGGTCCGGTCGATGGTCAGGGCGCAGTAGAGGTCACAGAGGGCGCCGACCTGGGCGCTGCGCGGGATTTCGGCTTCTTTCAGGGCGCCTGGATAGCCGCCACCGTTGTTCCGCTCATGGTGATGGCGGACAATCGAAAGGGAAACGGCGCTAAGGCTGGTCTTGTCCTTCAGGAATCTGTAGCCTTCCTCCGGGTGCCTTTGGAGTATTGCCAGTTCATCGTTGGTGAATTTCCCTGTTTTGTCGAGGATCTGCCGTGGTATGAAAATCTTGCCGAAATCATGAAGAAGTGTGCCGATGCCCACGTCCACCAGTTCATCCCGGCTGAGGAGATAGGCTTCCGAGTGGAGGAGAAGGGAGAGGGCGGTAACCTGCAGGCTGTGAACAAATGTCCAGTAATTATGCGACATGACAGACTCCAGGGATGAAAATGCCTGTTTGTCGTTGGAGAGATAAAGGAGCAGATTTTCGATCAGCCGCTTGCTCCGGTCACAATCCGTAACCTTGTCCGGGTTATCGAAAATGTCACCAACGTAATTGACCGAAGTTTGATAGATGATCTTTCCCTTGATCCTGTTTTGGATCGAATCGTCCCTGAGCAACCGCTCCGCGTTGCTTTCCAGGAATTCATTTATAACTTCCTGGTCGCTGGGACTGACATACAGAAACTCGATATTGTTTTCCATCAGGCGTTCCGAATCTTTTTGAGAGAATTCGCGCCCGTGGCTCTTATACAGGACGAAGTTTTTGCCGCTTTTTAAATAAAGTGCGACATCGGGAAAAATGGATGTTTCAATACTTTCAATCGCTACTGGTACATAAAATTCTCCCATTTTCCCCTCCCGGTTTGTAAACGCGCCAATCATCCGGTTCTTCATATCTTAAAATAATATCGGCAGAAATGTGTTTTCCTGAAATATTTTGGTCAGAGAATTCCGGCGTGATGATCCAGTTTGGGCGAGGACAAATTCAGGTGCCGGATTACAAGGCAGCCGCGCTGTTGATATTGCGATTTTCCTGGCCGGGAAACGGACCGCACAGGCAGGCTCAGGGTGCATCCATGCGGAAAAGGATGCGCGAAAAGCGGATCATCTGTATAATTGGATTAGCAATTATATCCCTGCTCCGGCCTGTGAATGAGCTGAACGGGTAAATGACAAGAAGGAGGGTGGCTGATGAACAAAGGACTTCTCATTGACCTCAGTGGTACCATCCATGTAGGAAAGAAGCTGATCCCAGGCGCCCTGGAGGCCGTCCGCCGTCTCCAGAAGGAAGGAGTGCCGTTCCGTTTTGTTACCAACACATCGCGTGAAACTCGGGCGTTGCTTCACCAGGAGCTGACAGAGCTGGGCCTGGAAGTCCCGGTTGATTACCTGTTTACCGCCCCGATGGCGGTTCGCCGCTACCTGGAACAGGAGCGGCTGCGGCCTTTTCTGCTCATCAACCCGAACCTGGAGCCGGATTTCGCCGGCCTGACCCGTGACGATCCGAATGTCGTCGTGGTCGGCTATGCCCGGCATGCCTTCACCTACGAAAACATGAACAGGGCTTTCCGGCTTCTCATGGATGGGGCTCCCCTCATTGCCATAGGAAAGACCCGTTACTACCAGGCCGAGGACGGCCTCGATCTGGATACCGGTCCGTTCGTCGCCGCGCTTGAATACGCCGCTGATACAAAGGCGTACGTTATGGGCAAACCGTCGCGCCAATTCTTCCTTGCCGCCGCGGATGAACTGGGTTGCCCGCCGGAGGAAACCGTCATGATCGGGGATGACGCGGATTCCGATGCTTGCGGGGCACTTGCGGCGGGGCTTTCCGCCGTCCTCGTCCGGACCGGCAAGTACCGGCCGGCTGACGAGGAAAAGGCGGGGTGCAAGGGCATCGTTACGGCGGGAGATTTCGGCGCTGCCGTGGAGATGATACTGGCCGGAGAGGTTTCATGCTGAAGGGAGCGGGAATAACGCGTATCCCGCGCCGCATGGAGACGCATGCGGCGCGGCACTGCAATTTTACGGTTGACGCGGCTGCCCCGGACGGTCTTTAATATCAACCATGGGAAACAGCAACGGTGAACGGAAAGTCACTCCCGCCCGGGCCAGGTTCTGGATGGTCGTCACCACCATGCTCTGGGGCGGGAGTTTTGTTTTCAACAAGATCGGGTTCCGGGAGATTCATCCCGTCACCTTCCTGTTTATCCGTTTCAGCATTGCCACGGTTCTGATGGGGCTGCTGTGCATCGGCAGGTTTTCCGCGTTCAGCGGCAAAATACTCAGAAACGGTATAATAGTGGGCGCCGCCCTTGGCGCCGCCAACTTCACTTTTGTCCTCGGCGTCAGCGGCACGACGGTTTCACGGGCCGGTTTTCTCAATAACCTGTTTGTACTGTTCGTTCCGCTCATCTGCCTGGCCCTCTGGAAGGACACGGTCGGCAGGGTGACTTTGGCCGGGCTGTCCCTGGCTGTCACAGGACTTTTCCTTCTCGCCCGCGGCGGCCTGGAGGGGTTCAACCGCGGAGACCTCCTGTCCACGGTCTGCGCATTTTTCATTGCCCTGCAGATCATTGCCGTATCAAAGGTCTTGCGTGACGAGGACGTGTACCTGGTCACTCTTGTCCAGTTTGCCACGGTAACGGCTGTCGGCGGCGTACTGTCCTTCCTCTTCGCTCCGCCGATTCGTCCGTTCGGAATAGTATCGGTGGGTTCGCTTCTTTACTGTGCCGTATTCCCCACGGTGATCTGTTTCACCCTGCAGAATACCTACCAGCGCTATACAACGCCGGCCCAGGCGGGGCTGATCTATACCTTCGATCCGATCTGGAGCATGATCGGGGGGTTTCTGCTGCTCGGCGAGCGCCTGAGCCTTGAGGAATGGGCGGGATGCGCGCTGATTTTCATGGGTGTTGCCTTTCCCTTAGTTATTGGCAGGCTTGTTGAGCGCAGGTATCTGCAATCCGCCTGAAGACATGCCATGCATGCATAAAGTTGCCGGAATCGGCATGTGCCGGGCGGCGGCAAAAACTCCGATTTTTGACCTGCGTCATGTGTCGGGTTCCGTTTTCGGATTATTCTGGCCACATAGAACGATACTCGGTAATGAAAAAAATAACGGCCGGAAGGTTTGAAAAAAGGAGCCTGTAATGAAAAGAAAAATCGTATCCATAGACCAGGAAAAATGTGACGGCTGCGGACTCTGTGTTCCCTCCTGCGCGGAAGGAGCGATCAAGATAGTTAACGGCAAGGCGGTACTTGCCGCCGACAACCTCTGCGACGGCCTGGGCGCCTGCCTCGGCGAATGTCCGAAGGATGCCATCACCATTATCGAGCGTGAAGCCGGCGAATTCAACGAAGCCGCTGTCGAGAGTCACCTCCGCAATTCGGGGAATCATGCGGAAGGGCACGGCCATCAGCACGGCCATCACGGCGGCTGCCCCGGATCGAGGGCCATGAGCTTCAAGCCTGCTCCGCCGAAGCGGGAGGAAAAGCAGGAAAGGGGGAGCAGTCAAAGCCAGCTCGGCCAGTGGCCGGTTCAGATGTTTCTGGTTCCCCCCAACGCCACCTATTTCCAGGATGCGGACCTTCTGATAACCGCGGACTGCGTGCCTCTTGCCTATGCCGATTACCACCGGGATTTCCTGGCCGGCAAGGCCGTGGTCATGGGGTGCCCGAAACAGCAGGATGCATCGGGTTATGTGGACAAGCTCACCCAGATCTTCCGCATGTCGAAGATCAGGAGCGTAACCGTCCTGGCCATGGAAGTGCCATGCTGCGGCGGCCTCGTCATGGCGGCAAAGCAGGCGCTGGCCGCAAGCGGCAAGGATATCCCGTTCGAGGTGGTGACGATCGGGATACGGGGGGAGGTAAAATAGGCAGATGCGAGGTGTGAGGTAAATGTCCTCTCAAAACGACAACTGCGCCACTGAGACACAGAGGCAATCACGGAGTAAATAATTAACATGTGAAGGGCAGAAATAGCTCTGGAACCAGGTTTCATTTATAGTGCAAGCATAAAAATCTCTGTGTCTCTGCGTCTCTGTGGCAGATTACTTTTTTTTGGTAGTGCCCGAGACAATATATTTTCTGAAATCGAAGACGGAGGAATTCATGGAAAACCGCATCGCAAAAATCCGAGCAGCGATGGAGGAGTATTTCGGCGATGACCGGCGGCGGATAGGCCATGCGCTGAAGGTTGCCGATTTTGCTGAAAAGATTTTGCGGCATGAAACGGGTGACCGGGAACTTGTACTGGCGGCTGCCTTTCTCCACGATATCGGCATCCACGAGGCCGAGCGCAAACACGGTTCAACGGCTGGAGAACTACAGGAAATCGAAGGCCCTCCGATAGCGAGGCGGATACTTTCCTCTCTCGGGTACGAAAAGGCTTTTGTCGAGGAAGTATGCGAGATCATCGCCTCGCACCATTCACCCGGAGAAGTCGATACGCACAATTTCCGGGTCATCTGGGATGCCGACTGGCTGGTCAATATTCCGGATGAGCTGGACATGACCGATAAGGAAAAACTGCGGAAAACGATAGGTAAGGTCTTCATGACCGCTACCGGAAGAAGGCTGGCTGAGGATGCCTATTTAGCTAGTATTCCGGCGGAATGATCCCGGGGAAATACCTTGAACCGGGAAGGCGCAAAGGTCGCCAGGAACAGCAGCTCACCCGATGTTTCACGTTCACTCCGCTGGTAATTTTCATTTTTATGTCTTTCTGCAAGTGTTTGAATTACTTTGCGAAATGACTTCGCGAACTTTGCGTCTTTGCGGTAAAATCATTATTTTTGAGCTGAGGTACAAGAACACTTTCTGTGCCGTGAAACACGGCAAGTTTACGGAAGTTTTTTGTTTGGTTGAAAAAAGACAAAAAAGATAAAATTTGTCCTATTGACATCCCTGAATCAGGCTGGTATTTTTTCCACATGGTTTTTTATTTTCATTCGCAAAAGGAGTCCGAAACATGAACATTGAAACCCTGGTTACGAAAGAAGCCCCTGATTTCACCGCCGAGGCCGTGATGGGAGACAACAGCTTCGGGGAGATTTCCCTGTCGAGCTACCGGGGCAAGTACGTGCTGCTGTTCTTTTATCCCCTCGACTTCACTTTTGTCTGCCCATCGGAGATACTTGCCTTTAACAAGCGCCTGAATGAACTGCGGGAGAAGAATTGCGAGGTCATCGGTGTTTCAGTCGATTCCAAGTATACGCACCTGGCCTGGAAAAAGACCCCCATTGAAGAGGGAGGAATCGGCAATATCCAGTACCCGCTCGTGCAGGATCTGAACAAGGCGATTTCGAAGTCGTACGGTATTTTGTTCGAAGAATCCGTCGCCCTCCGCGCCCTGTTCCTGATCGATCCCAACGGCAAGATCCGCCACGCACTGATAAACGATCTTCCTTTCGGCAGGAATGTTGACGAGGCGAACCGGATGCTCGACGCCATTCAGTTTTACGAAGCTTACGGTGAAGTCTGCCCGGCCAACTGGAGGCAGGGAGAAGCCGCAATGAAGCCGACCGCGGAGGGAGTCGCCGAATACCTCAGCAAGCATTCCGAGTAGTGTTTTCCTTTGCCATCAGCCGCGCTGTTGTTCGCCGCTTCCTGGCTTGACCGGATTTTCGGGCTTTCCATATTGAGGCTGTTCGTAAAGCGTCAGGCTTGATCCGGCGGCGCGGTTTCGTTTGTTACCGCGCCGTTCGAGTTTAAGGCTCGATATTAAAATGGAAGAACTCCAGTTCGATGAAAACAAGGTCCTGTTCGGCAGCGACGGGACGGAGGGGATCGTGGCCGCCGAGCTTGCAGGCCGCTTCATCCGGCTTTTTATCCGGGAAGACCGGGGCGTGCGTTTCCACGATGATTCTTTTCACCCGTTCATTCTTATCGAAGATCCCGATCTGCTGCAGGATTTTCAGGGCAAGGTTTCGGTAAAATCCCTGGAAGGGGCGGGGGATTTCAGGTTCATGGCCGTCTTCGAAGACTGGCGCGACTGCGCCAAGGCCAGGGATGTCCTGGCGAAAAAGAGCGGCAGGACGCCCTCTTCCCCGGAAGCTCCCTACCTGTTCATTTCTGATCCCGTCCACCAGCATCTCCTTCTTACCGGAAGGACCCTGTTCAAGGGGCTTGATTTCGGCCGGCTGAACCGCATGGCGATTGATATCGAGACATACTGCCAGGAAGGGTACCAGTTCTCGAACCCGAACCGGGAGCAGGACAGGATCATATCGATCGCAATCATGGATGAAAGCGGCTTCGAGGAAGTCCTGTTCGGCGACCGGATGAACGAACCCGCGATGATCGAGCGGCTCGGCGAAATTATCATGGAAAGAGATCCGGATGTCATCGAGGGGCACAATATCTTCCGTTTCGATCTCGAGTATATCCGTGCCAGGGCTGGCCGTCACGGGATAAAGCTTCGCTGGGGCAGGGACGGAAGCGAACCCCATGTCCGTCCCTCCCGGTTCACCATCGCGGAGAGGACGATAGATTATCCCCGGTGGGACATATACGGCAGGCATATTGTCGATACGTACTTCCTTGTCCAGATCCATGACATAAGCGCCCGGGAACTGGAGAGTTACGGGCTCAAGGCCGCCGCCGTGCACTTCGGTCTCGCCGGCGCGGACAGGACTTACGTGGACAGGGAAAATATCGGCAGTATTTTCCACGAAGACCCTGAAGCCCTGAAACGTTACAACCTGGACGATGTCCGGGAAACCCTGGCCCTGTCGCGCCTTCTTTCGTATCCGTATTTCCTGCAGACCCGCATATTCCCCTATTCATACCAGAATTGCATCATCAGGGGAAACGCCACCCGGATCAACTCCCTGTTCATCAGGGAATACCTGAGGCGCAACACTGCCATTCCGAAAACTGGCGGCAGGGCAGAAGAATTTGAGGGCGGCTACACCGACGTGTTCGAGGAAGGTGTGGTGGGACCCGTCGTCCATTGCGACGTGGCCTCCCTGTATCCTTCACTCATTCTGGCCCATAAGCTGAGGCCGGCGGGAGATTCCCTCGATATTTTTCTCCCGTTGCTGGGAGACCTGAGGAAATTCAGGCTGTCTGCAAAAAAACTGGCCAGGGATGCTCCGGATCCGGCCCGCCGCGACTACTTCAATGCCCTCCAGCAGACCTTCAAGGTGCTGATCAACTCGTTTTACGGGTACCTGGGGACGACTCTTCATAATTTCTCAGATCCCTCGCTGGCAGCCGAAGTGACGAGGCTCGGACGGGACACCATCAGGACAATGCTTGAATGGCTGAGGAAAAGAGGGGCGCGGCCCGTGGAAATAGATACCGACGGGATATATTTCATTCCACCCCCGGAAGCCGGCAATGCGGAACAGGAAGAAGAATTGATCAAAGAGCTTTCCGGGATCTTTCCCGAAGGCATTGAAGTGGAAATGGACGGACGCTGGCGGGCTATGTTCTCCTACAAAATGAAGAATTATGCCCTTCTCGGCTACGACGGGAACATGACGATCAAGGGGAGCGGGCTCAAATCCAGGGGAATCGAAAAATATCTGCGGGAATTCATGAAAGAGATGATCCGATTCCTTCTGCTCGGTTCTCCCGAAAAAGTCGAATCTCTGTACGGCGAATATCTGAAGAAGCTCAAAAGCCATGAATTCGATATTTCCTGGCTGGCAAAGACCGAAACGCTTGGCGAATCACCGGAAGTATACCGACAGAAAGTCAGGCAGGGGAAGCGCAATCCGTCTGCGGCGTTCGAAATCGCGCTCGGATCGTCCTACAATTACCGGGCGGGCGACCAGATCAGCTATTACGTGTCGGGAACGGGAAAAGACGTGACCGCGTATGAAAACTGCCGGCCGGCTTCGGCCTACGATCCGGCGAAAGCCGATGAAAACGTTGAATTTTACATTGACAAGCTGAAGCAGCTGAAAAAAAAGTTTGACAGATTTCTGTATCCCGAGAAAATGCTGTTTTAATGATTGTGGCGGTCGTTTCTTGCCATCCCGCGATATCTGTGATAATAAATTGTTATGGTTTGCTAATTCCAGCAAAGGAGATGGTGCCATGCGACTCGTTATCACGATTGTTTCGTTGGGTTTGATTGCATGCTTTTCGTCCCCTTCCTTCGCTCAGGATGAAAAGAAACCGGAAACGGTGATAGGCAAGATGTCCGTCAAACTGGTTCGCGGCGTAACCAATGTTGCGACATCTGTCGTCGAATTGCCGAAACAGACTTATCTTACGATTCGTGACGATGGGCCGGTCGGTATAGTCACGGGACCTCTGAAAGGAATCGGCATGACGGTTTACAGGGCCTTTATCGGTGTCGTGGAAACGGCTTTTTTCCCTGTCCCCGAGCCCGGGTATTATGATCCCATGATAGACCCGGCCTACGTCTGGGAGGGGTGGGAATGTGGACAGTCCGGGGGCGACGAAAAGAACCCGGAATGCATTTCGTCGAACGAACAATATTCACTGGATCAAAAGGATTGATACATGAGTGACAAACGGATATTTTTTGCGGCAATGTTTATCGGGGTTTTTTTCGTTTTGGTGGGAACCGGAGCTTTTGCGGACGACGAAGTGCGCCCGATCGAAGACCATTCCGCGCAGGATGTGGTGAACGGCATGGGCAACAAGGCGGGCCGCGGAATTGCCAACCTTGCCACGGGATGGCTTGAGCTGCCGAAGCAGATTTACGTGACCTCAAAGGAAAGCGGGACTGTGCAGGGAATTTTCCTCGGTCCCCTGAAGGGAATCGGAATGACCGTGGTGCGGACGCTTGCCGGAGTGGGAGAGCTGGCGACTTTTTTTGTACCATATCCCGGTTTTTATGATCCGTATATTGAACCAAAATATGTTTGGGACAAGGAGTAAATAAAAAAAGCCGCATCCTTTCGGACGCGGCTTTTTTTATCCATACCTGTCAGCAGAAATTACTTGGTGGCAGGAGCGGCTTCGGCCGGCTTAGCTTCTTCTTTTTTCTCGGCTTTCTTTGCTTTCTTTGCTTTTTTTGCTTTCTTGGTTTTCTTTGCAGGGGCTTTTTCTTCTTTTTTCACGTCAGCGGCAGGAGCGGCAGGAGCCGGAGCCGGCTCGGCGGCGAAAACAACGCCTGCGAAAGCAACAGCAACGATAGCGGCAACGATGGTGGACAGAACTTTTTTCATTTTACAGCCTCCCAAATGTGATTTTTGATTTTGAATAAGCAGATTTTGTGCCAACTTGAAAAGCTAATTAGATTTGCAATAAATCAAGTGAAATTCAGGATCCTTTTCACGAAAAACAGGTCTTCGGGGACGCAAATAATACACCTCGTACCGCAAATGAGGTAAGGGTCCCGATGGAAATTTCATTAATAATCATGTAAAAACCCGGCTCTGACAGCCGGTTCATTACCGCTTGCGAAAAAAGTTGATATATATTATTTTACTTATAAAACAGGCCGTGGCGGATAGCCCCCGTCAGGGCCTTTTTTTATGGGGGTTATTTGAGGGAATTTGATTTGCTGTCCGTAGAAAAACCGGCCCGTTACATGGGCGGAGAGACCGGTTCGGTAAAAAAGGAACAGGCGGAAGTGCGTTTCGTTCTTGCCTTTCCGGATGTCTACGAAGTGGGCATGAGCCACCTCGGTCTGCAGATACTTTATTCGGTGCTGAACGGGGTCGACTGGATGGCGGCGGAGAGGGTATACGCTCCGTGGCCCGACATGGAAGAAACACTGCGGAGCTCGGGTGCGTCGCTCACCACGCTGGAAAGCGCAACCCCGCTCGGTTCTGCTGACATCCTCGGTTTTACATTACAGCATGAGCTCTGCTGCACAAATATTCTGAACATGCTCCAGCTTGCGGGAATTCCCCTGGCGGCCTCGGAACGGAGCGAAAGATACCCGCTGGTTATAGGGGGTGGTCCCTGCGCCCTCAATCCCGAGCCGCTGGCTGATTTCTTTGACGCTTTTCTGCTGGGCGACGGTGAAGAAGCAGTCCTGGAGATTGCGGAAACTTACAGAAACTGGAAACGGAGCAAGGAGCCGAAAACCGAACTTCTCAAACGCCTCTCCGTAATTGAAGGAGTTTACATTCCTTCATTTTTCCGGATCTTTTACAAGGAAGACGGGACCATCGCCGAAATAACGCCGTTAAGGAAGGGATATGAAAAAGTCAGAAGGCGTATTGTCGCCGACCTGGAGAAAGTTCCCTATCCGGCCAGCCCCGTAATTCCCTTCCTGAAAACGGTCCATGACCGGGTCAGCATGGAAATAGCACGCGGGTGCACCTGCGGCTGCCGCTTCTGCCAGGCCGGCTTTATCTATCGCCCTGTTCGGGAAAGATCGCCGGAGCAGGTCCTGGCCACGATCGACAAGACCCTGAAAAATTCAGGCTATGACGAGGTTTCCCTCCTGTCGCTCTCGACGGCCGACTACAGTTGTATCGCGCCCCTGCTGAAGGCCCTCATGGCGCGGTATACGGATGAGAAGATCGCGGTTTCTCTGCCCTCCCTGCGCGTGGGCACCATTACCAGGGAAATGGTCGAGGAAATCAGGAAAGTAAGGAAAACCGGCTTCACCCTGGCTCCCGAAGCCGGCAGCGAGCGGCTGCGGAATGCGATCAACAAGGCGATCACGGAAGAAGACCTGCTGCGGAACGCGTTCGAGATCTATTCCGCCGGGTGGCGTCTGATCAAGCTCTATTTCATGATCGGCCTGCCGGGCGAAACCATGGAGGATGTGAACGGTATTGTGGAGTTGTCCTCAAAAGTCAAGCGCGAGGGGAAAAAGGCGGGGTGCGGTGGAGACGTGAATGTCTCCGTGGGCAGCTTCGTGCCGAAACCCCATACTCCCTTCCAGTGGGAAGCGCAGATAGCATATGAGGAGATTCTGGAAAAACAGCAGTTCCTGCGATGCGAGCTGAAAAAAAAGAGGCTGAATTTCAAATGGCAGGATGCGCCGCTGTCTGTCCTGGAAGGGGTATTTTCCAGGGGCGACAGAAGACTCGGCAAGGTGCTGCTGAAGGCCCGCGAACTCGGCTGCAGGTTTGACGGCTGGGGAGAGCATTTCGATTTCCGGAAATGGCAGGACGCTTTCGTTGCGGCCGGCATTGATCCCGTTTTCTATCACAGACGGCGCGAATTCGACGAAACCCTTCCCTGGGATCACCTGGATTGCGGCGTGAAAAGGGAGTTTCTGCGCGCGGAATGGGAAAAATCACGCCGGGGTCTGATGACTGAAAATTGCCGCAGTGGAAAATGCGCCGGTTGCGGTGTGTGTGATTTCCGGATAGTGAAAATGAGGCTTTATGAAGAACATGAGGTTCCGCTTGCCGCTCTTTCCCGGCCAGGGCCTGACGTCGATGAGAAAGAGCCCGAAAAAAGCGAAAGAATCCGCGTTCGCTTTTCCAAGACCGGCCCGATGCGCCTGCTGAGTCATCTTGAGATGCTGAACCTGTTTTCAAGGGCCGTCAAAAGGGCGGGGATACCGATACGTTATTCCAGGGGTTTTCATCCCCATCCGAAATTCTCTTTTGCAACGGCGCTTTCGGTAGGTGTGGAATCCCATGCCGAATATTTTGACATGGAGATTGAGACGGGATACGGAGCGATACGCGCCCGGGAAAGCCTGAATGCGACTCTTCCCGAGGGTATCGAAATTCTGGAAGCTGTTGAAATTCCGTTGCGAAGTGACTCTCTCTCGACTATTATGGACAAAATCCGCTACAGGGTCACCCTGCCCGAAGGCATTGCGGAAAACCTGCCTGCGCTCGCGGATTCTTTTCTGGCGCTGGAAACTTTTGTCCATCACCGGGAAAAACAGTCAAAAACAGTGGAAATCGACCTGCGCAAAGAGCTTCATGAACTGCATGCGTCATGCTCCGTTCTTGAAATGCTAATCGGCAGGGGGAAGCCGCTCGAATTTGCCGCCGCCATAACAGGCTTGCCGGAGAAGGCCCTTTCCGGCGCGAAAATAGAAAAGATCGAGGTAATTTTCAAGCTCCGGGTGGAATAGTCCGGTTTCTCCCTCTTGAATTTTCGTAGGCATTTAGAGCTTGTCCGTAAATAACGTTCCGAAGGACCGCGCCCGGATTTGCGCTGGATTTGGCCGGAACGATTGAGCAAAACCGCAGGCGTAGCAGGGCTACGTCGAGGATTTTGCGATTGAGGACAGGTCAAAGACGGCGTGAAGACGGGATGCGGGACCGGAATGCTTATTTGCGGACAAGCTCTTAGTCGTCATCCCGACGATTTGCCGCGTTTGCCCTGAAAAAGCGTATAAATTAATATTAAAATAATTTTATAAAAACATTTACTGATCAAGAGGAAATTATGGCAAACGAACTGGTCATAAACACCACGTCCCATGAAACCCGCATCGCTTTGATAGAGAACGGGACCATTGCCGAACTCTACATTGAACGGAGCAGGGTCCGGGGTATCGTGGGCAATATCTACAAGGGACGTGTAATACGGGTCCTTCCCGGGATGCAGGCCGCTTTTGTCGACATCGGGCTGGAAAAAGCCGCCTTTCTCTATGTGGCTGACGTGTTCGAGGCAATCGAGGATTACGAGACATTCATGGAAGGCAATGACAAGAAGGCGGAGGGACAGATCGAGGAAGGGCAGCCGATCAGCCCCATCCATCCCATCGAGGAGCTTCTCCAGGAGGGGCAGGAAATCCTTGTACAGGTTTCAAAGGAACCCATAGGCACGAAAGGCGCCCGCATAACCTCCCACATATCGCTGCCCGGAAGGCATCTGGTCTATATGCCGACCGTCGACCACGTGGGAGTGTCGCGGAGGATAGAAAACGAACTTGAGAGGGAGCGGCTCAAGGAGATCGTCGAAAGGACCAAGGTAGCTTCCGGGGGATTCATTGTGAGGACGGTTTCCGAAGGGAAGAGCGAGGAAGACCTTCTGGCGGACATGCAGTACCTGACCACGCTTTGGGACGAAATTGTAAAGAGAAACGAAAAGGCGCATGCGCCGTCCCTGATCCATTCGGACCTGGACGTCACCCAGAAAGTGGTGCGCGATATTCTCGCCGAGGATGTCGACAAGATAGTTGTGGATTCCAAGCCGGAATACGACAAGATTGTCCAGTTTATCAGCCAGTTCATGCCAAAAATAAAATACTCCATAGAGCTTTACGAGGAGGATGAGCCGATCTTCGACCATTTCGGGCTGGAAGTGGAAATCAGCCGTGCTCTGGGCCGCAAGGTGTGGCTGAAGTCGGGCGGCTATATTATAGTAGAGCAGACCGAAGCCCTCACGGCGATAGATGTGAACACCGGCCGCTATGTGGGGAAGCATAATCTCGAAGATACCATTCTCAAGACCAACCTGGAGGCTGTGAAGGAGATCGCCTACCAGCTCAGGCTGCGCAATATCGGCGGGATTATCATCATCGATTTTATCGACATGGAGAAGGAAGTCAACCGGGAGAAGGTTTTTACGGCTCTGGAAGAGGCGCTGAAGGCGGACAAGTCTAAGACCAACATCCTGAAAATGTCAGAGCTGGGTCTGGTGGAAATGACCCGGAAGAGAGTGCGAGAAAGTATCGGCAGACTGATGTGCGAGCCGTGTCCATACTGCGAAGGTCTCGGTTATGTCAAATCCAAGACCACAGTCTGCCAGGAAATTTTCCGCGAGCTGCGCAGGGAGATGCTCGATCTTCGCGGCTCCAAGATAATGCTTACCGTCCACCCGCAGGTCGCCGACCTGCTTTACGACGAGGAAAGACGCGGGCTTGAGGACCTGGAGAAACGATTCAAGAAGAGGATCACTGTGCGGGCCAAGCCCGGGTTCCATCAGGAACAGTTTGAGATTACTATTAATTAAGAGGCCGTGCGACGTTCAACGTAAAGACATTTACGAACGAACTTTTTTACGTCGATCGTTGAAAAGCTCACTACGGACTTCTGATTTTGCGCTTCGAAATTTTGAATTTCGCACGTCGCACGAACAAGGAGGTTTCTCGAAATGATCGGTACACCGCTGAAGAAAAATGCCACGAAACTGCTTATTCTGGGTTCGGGTGAACTGGGCAAGGAGGTCGTCATCGAGGCGCAACGGCTCGGGATCGAAGTTATTGCGGTCGACAGGTATGCCGATGCGCCGGCCATGCAGGTTGCGCATCGCGGCCACGTGGTGAACATGCTGGACCGCAACGAACTGGGCCGGGTGATAAGGCAGGAGCAACCGCGCTATATCGTGCCGGAGATCGAAGCGATCGATACAGGCTTCCTTCTTGAACTGGAAAGGGAAGGTTTTACGGTTATTCCGACCGCCCGCGCCACCAACCTGACCATGAACCGCGAAGGTATCAGAAGGCTTGCCGCCGAAGAACTGGGTCTTCCCACGGCAAAATACGTTTTTGCTTCAAATCCGGAAGAGTTCAAAAAGGGCGTTGAACAGATCGGTCTGCCCTGCGTGGTGAAGCCTACAATGAGTTCGTCGGGTAAAGGGCAAAGTCTGGTCCGTGAAGCGGCGGACATTGACAAGGCGTGGAAATATGCCGTCGAAGGCACCCGCGGCGCCGCAGACAAGGTCATAATCGAGGAATTCATTCCTTTCGACTACGAAATAACCCTGCTTACCGTCAGGTATGCGGGGGGGACGCGGTTCTGCCCGCCAATCGGCCACGTGCAGATCAAGGGGGACTATCACGAGTCCTGGCAGCCGATGGCAATGACTCCGAAGGCGCTGGAAGAGTCGAAGCGGCAGGCAAAGGCTGTTACCGACGCATTGGGCGGATACGGGATTTTCGGAGTGGAGCTTTTCATAAAAGGGGACGAGGTCTTTTTCAGCGAGGTCTCCCCGCGCCCCCACGATACGGGCATGGTAACCATGGTTTCCCAGAACCTGTCGGAATTCGAACTCCATGTGAGGGCCGTGCTGGGTCTGCCGGTGCCGGAAATTATCAGCCTGGCGCCCGCCGCTTCCCACGTAATTCTTGCGGAAGAGGCCGCGATGGAAGTCTCCTTTGAAGGCCTGGACGAGGCTCTGTCGGTCCCGGAAACCAAGCTTCGCCTTTTCGGCAAGCCCGACACCAGGCCCGGCAGACGCATGGGAGTTGCTCTTTCGCTGGGCGAGGACACCGGCAAGGCCAGGCAGAGGGCCGAAGAGGCGGCGCATAAGGTCAGGATCGTCAAGGCGTGAGCGGACGTTGTGGTTTCATCTTGGGTGAACAGAATCAAACATGACGTAGGGGCGAGGCATGCCTTGCCCTCGCCGCATCGGCCAAGGAGGCTGTGTTGCCCCTGCAGTAGATTTAAACCGCGGCACAGCAAAATCACGAAAAATTTTACTATAACCCTGCCAATTTAACGCGGTCTCCCTATTCCAGCAAATAATCCCTTTATATCCCCGGCAAGATAAGTATACTTAACGGGAACGCAAAAATTTCACTGTTCTATTAATTGATAATAATGTGGGAACACCATAGAACAGCAAACGGAGGCGCAAATGTTCTTTCCGACGTACAGGGCGCGGAGAATAAGAGGCAAGGAAGTCTTCCGCAGGATGGTGCGCGAAACTTCGTTGTCGGTAAATGACATCATCTACCCTATGTTCGCCACTTTCGGGCGTTGCATCAGAAAAGAAGTTTCCTCCATGCCGGGCATCTATCAGCAGTCGGTGGACAATATCGTGGCTGAGGCCAAGGAGGTCCACGAACTGGGCATCCCGGCGGTAATCCTGTTCGGCATACCCGATTTCAAGGACGAAGTGGGCAGCAGCGCCTACGACGAGAAGGGGGTTATCCAGGAGGCCGTACGCGCTATTAAGGGACATGTGCCGGGACTTGCGGTCATCACCGACGTCTGCATGTGCGAGTATACCAGCCACGGCCATTGCGGGGTGATCAGGGGCGGGGACGTGGACAACGACGAAACCCTCGAACTGTTGAGCAGGGAGGCCCTGTCCCACGTCAGGGCGGGCGCTGACATGGTTGCCCCGTCGGACATGATGGACGGGCGGGTGCGGGCCATTCGCGAGGCCCTGGATGCCAACGGTTTTGCCCATGTGCCGATCATGAGCTATGCCGTGAAATACGCATCCGGCTACTACGGGCCGTTCCGGGAAGCGGCCGAATCAACACCGCAGTTCGGCGACCGCCGATCTTACCAGATGGATCCGGCCAACCGCCTGGAGGCCATCCGCGAAGCGGCCATGGACGCGGAAGAAGGGGCGGATATACTCATGGTCAAGCCGGGACTTCCTTACCTGGACATCGTCCGGGAAGTGCGGAACGAATTCAATCTCCCTGTTGCGGTGTATAATGTCTCCGGAGAATACAGCATGATAAAGGCCGCGGCTAAGATGGGATGGGTTGACGAAGAGCGGGTTGTCATGGAAACCATGCTGGCCTTCAAGAGGGCCGGTGCCGACCTGATCCTCACCTATCATGCAAAAGACGTGGCGAAGACTCTGAAGAAGGGGTGACATGTTGCCCCGCCTCCCATTCCGCACCATTGAGCCCGCGCTATTCTCCGGCCTGCTGGACGATCCGGTGCTCCTTCTGAACACAAGGCCGACCGGGCGCGGCATCCTTATCGACTGCGGCCGTGTCCATCACCTTGCAAAGCGCGTCATGAAGTCCATCGACGCGCTTTTTGTCACCCACGCCCACATGGACCATTTCATGGGCATCGACACCGTCATCCGCCACAATCACGTCTCGCCGAGGACACTGGAGCTGTTCGGCCCGCCCGGCATATCGGAAAGGATGTCCGCGAAATTTTCCAGCTATGACTGGAACCTGACAGAGCCGTACTGGTGTTCCTTCCGCGCCCATGAAATCCATCCCGACAGGATTGCTTCATTTCTTTTTCCCGGTCCGGAAGGTTTTCCGTGCAAGGTTGCCGGCGAGCAGCCCCGGGAAGACAAGGTCATTTACCGGAACGAATACTTGCAGGTCGAGGCAGATTTGTGCGACCACAAGATCCCGGTCCTCATATTCAAGATCACCGAACGCGCCTCTTTTCTCGTGGACGAGGCGAAGATAGAAAAAGCGGGGCTTGTCAGGGGGCCATGGCTGCGAAGGTTGAAAAAACGCTTCTACCACGGGTGCGCCAGAGAAGAGACACTGCTGGTCTCACGGATGAAAGCCGGAAATATTATAGAGGAACCCGTTGAGGACGCAGCGGCCCTTTACGAGAGCATACGCGCCGATCAGCCGCCATCAAGCATCGGTTACGTAACCGACATCGCTTTTACCGAAAAAAACCTTGAAAAGGTCTGCAATCTTTTCCGGGGAGTGACGCTTCTTCTCTGCGAATGCTCCTTCCTGGCGGGTGACCTGGACAAGGCCCGCGTCTCGGCCCACCTCTGCACGAGCGACATCAACTTTCTGCTCGACAGGCTCAGGCCGGCATTCTTTCTGCCCATGCATCTTTCCAAGAGCTATATTCACCATTGCGAGCATATCTATGACGAACTCCTCGTCCCACCGGGGGTAAACCTGATTCGATTGCCGAAATACCTCACTCCAAGGCCCCTCCTGACCCATGAGGCGGGGCGTCTCGGCAGGAACTGTTGACACAACGTATCCGGGAGTAGTAAACTGCGCACAGCGCATAAATATTTTTTAATTTATTGCGTATAAATTTCATGGTGAAATCCGCAATGCAAAAGTTTCCCCTCTTATAAATTATACCAAGTTGCATTCAATTCATTGTCATTTCGACCTCAAGTGAGAAATCTTGAAACGTTTATCAAAGATGTCTCTCTTCGTTCGACATGACATGTTTTGAAATATTTTGATTGCAAATTAGTATTAGAGGATAGTGTCAAAAGTTTTATGAAAAACTGCTGGGCAAATAAAGGACCGTACTCACTCCCCCTCTTAAGGTAAGAGGGGGTTGGGGGGAGTTATGAAGCAGCGGAATAACCCCATCCGCTTGCGCGCCGTAGCGCTTCAGCGCGCAGGCCCGGTCTCCCCTTTAAATTAAGGGGAGGGGAAACAAATTCGAGGTAAGGAGGAGAAGATGAAAAGGTTTGTGGTTCTGAGCTTTTTAATAATGTTCGCCATGTCATGCCACACGGTATTTGCTCAAGAAGGCCTGATGAAGATTGCGGAAAACGTCTACTCGTATGTTGGAGTAAAAAACGCGGGCCCGGCGAACAGCTTTGCCGCCAATGCGGGAATTGTCGTGGGAAAAGACGGCATTGCCGTCATCGACACGCTGATTTCGGCAAAAGAGGCTCAACGTTTCATCAGGGACATTCGCAAGATTTCGGACAAGCCGATCAGGTATGTTGTCGATACCCATCACCATCTCGATCACACGTTCGGCAACGAGGAATTCTCCAAACTCGGGGCGGTGATTGTTTCCCAGGAGGAGTGCAGGAAAAACATGCTGAAATACAGCGAGGAGACCCAGAAAAACGCCAGGAACTACGGCCTGACCCCCGAGCAGACGGAGGGAACGAAGATCGCCTACCCGACCATCACCTTTACGGACAGGATGTCCATTGACCTCGGCAACCAGGAAATAGAGCTGATCTACGTCGGTCCGTCCCATACGGGCGGCAGCATCATGGTGCTCGTCCCGGACAGGAAGGTCCTTTTCACCGGGGATATCCTTTTCACCGACTTTCATCCGTTTCTGGCGGACGGCGATATTCCCGGATGGGTCAGGAATCTCGATTACATAGCGACGCTCGACGTGGACCGGATAGTCCCCGGACACGGTCCGATATCGGGCAAAAAAGACATTGCGGAGATGAAGAACTACCTGATTGCCTTTGATGAGAAGGCGCGCGAGTTGTCGACAAAAAGCAGTGATGTCGCCGCC
>DASRZQ010000216.1:0-37454 GCA_035686205.1 Geobacteraceae bacterium | reverse complement strand
TAGTCGCGCACCGAACCTTCGGCGAATACCTGCTGGTAGCCGGAACGGGCCTTTTCCGGCTCACTGAAGTAATCGCAGAAATCGGTCCCGATCAACTCGCTCCGCGTGCGGCCGGTCGCCGCTTCGGTCGCGACGTTTACGTCCGTGATCCTGCCGTCGTGGCCGATGGTCACCAGCGGATCAGGGCTGGCTTCGATGAGGCTGCGGTTGTACGCGTTGGCAGCCATGAGCTCCCTGGTCCGCACCTCCACGCGTTCCTCCAGCTCGTCATAGGCCCTGCGCAGCTCAAGATCCGACTGGTGCTTGTAGAGAGCCATTTCGATGGTGGTTCCCAGCTCCCTCTCCTCGAAGGGTTTCAGGATATAGCCGAACGGTCCGCTGATTTTTGCCCGCGCCAGGGTGGCGGCATCGGAATGGGCCGTCATATAGATCACCGGCGTGTCGAACCGGCGGCGGATCGCTTCGGCAGCTTCTATGCCGTCCATTGGCCCCTTCAGCCGGATGTCCATCAGCACAACCCGCGGCAGCAGGCGGCACGCCAGTTCGACGGCTTCCTCCCCTCCCGCCGCGACACCGACGATCTCAAAGCCGAGCTGAGCAAGTTTGCCGGCCAGGTCCGCGGCGACAATCGCCTCGTCTTCAACTATCAAAATGGTGGTTTTGCTCATAAGATGTCCTTTTCCCCAAGGAAAAACCGACAATTAAAAAAATTTTATCACAACTTCCCTTCGCTTCAAACCCTGACTTCTGCTTATACGCGTCACCCCGTCAAACTAAAATTGATCTTGAATCGGGTTCCTTCCCCGCTCAGGACCTCAACACCCGCACCCAGTTGCCCGGTCAGCAGTTGCACAAGCCGAAGGCCCAGCGAGCTCGACTGACGCCAGTCGAGCCCGGCCGGAAGGCCGACCCCGTTGTCGCACACGCCCAGGGATACGCGGCCGTCCGCGCAGCCTTTCAGCGTCACGGTCACCTCTCCGTCGGAACGGCCCTGGAACGCGTGCTTCAGGGCATTGCCGGCCAGTTCGTTGAGGATAAGCCCGCACGGAACCGCGGTGTCAACCGGGAGCGACAGCGACTCCAGGTCGAGCGTCAGCCGGATGGCGGCGGCCGCGGACCCGTGGGCACTCCAGAGGTAGCCGAGAAGGCTCCGCACGTATTCCGCGAAATCGATACGGGAAAGGTCCGTGGACTGGTAGAGTTTCTCGTGGACCAGCGCCATGGAGCGGACCCGATGGGTAACATCCTTCAGAACCTCGCGCACGGTCTCGTCATTCGAGCCGTCCGCCTGGAGACCGACCAGACTGGAGATGACCTGGAGGTTGTTCTTGACCCGGTGATGGATCTCCTTAAGCAGAACTTCCTTTTCATTCAGCTCCCGGGTCCGTTCCTCCACCAGTTTGGCCAGCTTGTCATGGGCATTTTGCAGCGCCTCCTCGGCCCGTTTGCGCTCGGTGATGTCGGAAACGAATGAATAGAAATACTCGGGTTTCCCCTCCTCGTCGGTGACGAGGTTGACCAGCAGCTCGATTGGGATCCGGCTGCCATCTTTGCGGATATACTCTTTTTCATACCGCACCGGTTTGCGGGTTTGAAGCAGCTCTTCCAGCATCAGACTCTCGACCTCACGCCATTCCGGTGGTGTGAGGGTCGCGGCCCAATCGATCGACCTCAGCTCATTCCAATTGTAGCCGGTAAGTTGCTCGAAGGCGGGATTAATGAGCCCGAGCCGCCCGTCCGGATACCCCACGCCGAAAGGCTGGGAAGAGGCTGAAATAATATTGGCCAGGAACTCGTTACGCTGCCTGCTTTCCCTCAGCACATCTTCCGCCCGCTTGCGCTCATCGATCTCCTTTTGCAGTTCGCGGTACGAATCCTGCAGCTTGGCGGTCATGGCGTTGAACGCCCCGGAGAGCTCCGCGAATTCGTCGTTTCCCCTGATATCGATCATGTGATCCAGGTTTCCGCCGCCTATCATGGCGGCCCCTTGGCGCAGCCTGCCCACGCGCTCGGAGATCGCCTTTCCCATGGTCCATGAATTGAACAGGGTTGTAGCGCTCACGAGTATGAATATGAGCAATATTTCGCCGCCGGCCTGCTTCAAGGCCGAAAAAAGGGCCGCGTTGCTTGAATCCTGCAGCCTTTCTCCAAGCAGGACTGCTTCGTAAACTCTCATATCAAGCTGGCTGAGCAGCCTGCCTTCGATCTCGCCGACAAGGGCAGCGGGACGGCCTTGCTTATCGGTTATATTCCGGTTTGCGACAATGGTCCGGAAGATTTTCCCTATCGACTCCTGTCCCCTGATCAAACTTCCGATCGTCTTTTCATCTTCGGGGTCGGCAAACGTCTCGGATGCGGACTTCAACAGTGCGTCCACCTGCCTGTACCGGTCGCGGACCTGCTCCCGTGCCCGCTCGCTTCCGGTGCGCAAATAATCGGTGCGGAAAGCCAGCCGCTCAAATTGGGCGGTTATCAATGCATCGGCGATTCTATTCTGTTCCATCACCCTGCCGATGCGATGCGTCGTCAGAAAAATCACGGTAAGAACGGCGACGACCGACAGAGCCGTAACACCGGTATTAATCCGCACTCTCTGTTTAACTTGCATGGGTCGACTTCACCTGAGTATTCTCACGGCTTCGGGCTTGATCGTCTTCAGGCCGTCAAAATATATGTAATCGAGATAATTGGGAACCTTCGTCGCTCCGGTCAGCCTGTTGGTGATAGCCCATCGGGATTCCTCCTCCATTGCGAGCAGCAGCGACTGGTCGAGAGAGACGCGGAAATCGGTTTCGTTCCAGACAGCTCGGACAATGGCCATGTCCAGCCCGCTGAAATCGGCCACGTTCTTTTGCGCCTCCGACTGATTTTCAGCGACGAATTTCTCAGCTCTTACCAGTGCCCGGAGGAATTTTCCGACTTTTTCCGGATTATTGCGGATGAATTCCCGCTTTGCGACCACGTTGAAGGTCCAGGTGTAGAGGTTTTCATCCTGAAAGGTGATCGCGTGATCACCCAGTAAATTTTGCGCCTTGATCGTGTAGGGGTTGAAAGTGGAGGCCGCGTCGATTTCGCCGTCCGCCAGCGCCTTTGGCATTTTCTCCGCCCTCATATTGACCAGTCTCACTTCCTTGCGCGTAATACCGTTGACAATCAGTATGGAGTCCAGAAAAAAATCGGAGACCGTTCCCGACGTGACTCCGATACTCTTTCCCCTGAGGTCGTTGAACGCGTGAATGCCCCGGTCCTTTCTCGCTACTATGGCGTTGCCCCTTTGGGAAGATTCGATGGTCGCTATTACTGACAAATCTTCACCCTTCATGATCGCGAACATGACAGGCGTTTCAGCTACGGTCGCCAAATCGGCGTTTCCGGCCAGCATATCCTCAAGACAGGGTCTTCCATACGGATGCAGGCGGGGCATCGTCTCCAGTCCTTCCTGCCTGAAAAAACCCTGTTTCTGCGCGACTTCGGCCAGGACCGACTCGGACGTGGCCGCGACGGCGATGGTAACCCTTTCGTTCGGCCCGACGGCCTTAACTTGCTTCCGCTCGCAGGCCGCGAGCGCGGCGCAGACAGCCGGCAGCAAAACGGCTGTCACCAGCCAAACCATGAGATGATGCGGTTTTACGGGTGCTCTTTTTTCAAAAGTCATTTTCCGGCGCCCTTGTTGAGAGGTTTTTACCACGAAGAGCACGAAGAACACGAAAATTTATATAAAACAAACCCTTAGCTATTCCTCGAATTCCAGCGAATAGCGCTTCGTCTCGCCCAGGCGCGCGCAGAGCTCATTTATTTCCTTCTTCAATTCGATCATCCGCAGTTCGCGCCCGACTGATACGCGGTTAAAGCGTTCCACTTCCTCGACGTGGCGGAGTGTCTCCTGCTCTGTCCGTTTCCTGTCGGTTATGTCGCGGGCCACGTGCACCGTTCTGCCCATACCTTCCGGCGTATCCAGGAGAGGAGTGGTGGTGACCAGGAAATCCCCCCCGAGATGCTCTTCGTGCACCTCGGCGACGTGCTCCAATCCGTCGGCCAGCGTCAGTGTATGCGGGCAGAAAGGCGGCGGCTCATCGGTTCCGTGCACGCTCTTATAGCAGATCCGGCCAACGCACTCCTCGGGGCTCAACCCCAGTCTCAGAGCCATGGCGCGATTTACACGGATGATGCGGTGTTTGTCGTCCAGGATGGCGATCAGGTCGGGTACGCTGTCGAATGTCCTTTCCCACTCATCCCTGGCCCGCCGCACGGCATCCTCCGCCTGCTTCCGCTTGGTGATCTCATAGCCGTAAATGCGCGCGACACCGAACTGCGAAGAAAGGTAAACGGTCTCGGCGAAGGTTCTCTTTCCGATATCTACCTCCCTGAAATGAGTGACATCGCTTCTGCCGTCCCAGTTCCGCAGAATTTCATCCATGTCGTGCGGAAGGAACGCGAAAAAGTCTTCCCTGGTCTTCCCCGCGGTTTCAAGTATGTTTTGCGTTCCGGGATTGCCGAATATGACCCTGCCGGACAAATCCACCTCAATCACCGGGTTCGGATTTATCCGCGGGAAAGAGGCGAGATGGGCGGTCTTTTCCTCCATCCGCTTCCGCTCGGTGATATCGATCAGGGTTACCACTATGCCGTCCACCCTCCCCTCGATAGTCCGATAGGGAAGGACCCGCATGATGAAGTATCGCCCGTCCTCCAGGGCGGTCACCTCCCGCTCGACCGGGGTCAGGTTTTCCAGAACGGTCTGCGCATCTTCCGGCAGGCCGGCCCAGTCGATGGTCCCGGCGAGATGCCGGAACGGGCGGCCGATATCGGCCGGGATCAGGTTGAAGATGGCGGCCATGGCCGGAGAGAAACGCTTGATGACAAGCAGCGGATCTAGGAAAATCGCGGCGATCCCGGAGCTGGCGAAGAGGTTCTCCATATCGCCGTTGACCTGGTTCAACTCCTCCACCTTCTCCTGCAACTCGGCATTGACCGTGGTCAGCTCCTCGTTCATGGCCTGCAGTTCCTCCTTGGAGGTTTCAAGCTCCTCGTTGGTGGACTGTAGTTCCTCGTTGATCGACATCAGCTCTTCGTTCGCCGACATGTAACCTTCATTGGAAGTCTCAAGCTGTTCCATGGTTGCCCGGAGCTGTTCGTCGGTTATGCGAAGCTGCTCCTCAAGCTGGCGGACCAGCGTGTCCCCGGAGGATTCATCGCCGGGACGCGACCCGCGGCCGGAAAGAACGGGATGTGAAGCCGGCAGAGGCGCCGGCTCCAGGACGACCAGCGCAAGCCTCCCGCATGAAGGATCGGTGTCGAATGGCTCAACCAGCACGTTAACCGCCGTCTCTGCCGTTTCGTCAACCAGCTTCACCGCCCGGAAAACCACTTCCCTTTGTTCCGTGAACGCTTTGCAGATCGCTACCCTGAGGGTCGGCCTCAGTTCTTCCATGACCATTTTCAGCAGGTCCCTTGTCGGTCCCCCGGCAGGGACTTCCAGGTATCGCCGCATCCCGGACGAGACATGGACGATCTCGTTCTTTTCGTTCACTACAACACACGGGGGAAAATAGCGTTCGGCAAGAAGCCTTTCCGCCGCCGCGCCGGGACTTGGTTCAGCGGCATCCGCAAGCCTTTTTGGGGTAATAGTCACAGGGGGCTTCCGCATGGTGGAGGTGAAGGGGAAAAGTGTCTCTTTGCTCCGCCCGTTCTGCAGCCGCCGGTAAATCTTCCATTTCTTGTCGACCGGGGCGAAGAGATCGGAGTTGCGTTCAACCGTTTCCGCGGCGCCGAGGAAGATAAATCCGCCGGGCTTAAGGACCATGTGGAAGAGAGCAATGAGACGTTTCTGCATGTCTGAATCGAGATAGATGAGAAAGTTGCGGCAGACGAGAAGGTCGAGCCTGGAAAACGGCGGGTCCTTGATCACGCTGTGGTGGGTGAAGAGGATCATCTCCCTGAGCGGCTTCACTACCTGCCAGCGACCGTCGGACCTGGTAAAGAACTTGCGAAGCCTCTCCTCGCCGACATCCGGGCCGATGTCGTCGGAATAGAGACCCGACCTCGCACGAGCCACGGCGGACTCGTCGAGGTCGGTGGCAAAGAGTTGAACCTTTGCGTCCCTGCCTTCATACTCCAGGAATTCCCGGATCAGCATGGCGACTGAATAAGCCTCCTCGCCGGTTGCGCAGCATGGAAGCCAGATCCGGACAGGGTCTTCCGAACCACGTTCGGCGAAAAGACGCGGGACAACCAGGGTTCGCAGCACCTCGAACGCCTCAGGGTCACGGAAAAACCCGGTTACCCCGATCAGGATCTCCCGGCAGAGAGCAAGGGCCTCCCCGGGGTTTTCGCGCAGGAAGTCGATGTACTTCCCCAGTTCCCCTGCCCCGTTTACCGCCATCCGTCGCTCGATCCGCCTGAGAACGGTGTTTCTTTTGTAGGAGCTGAAATCGTGGCCGGTATTCGCCTTGACCAGATCAAAGATGGTCCGCAGATCATCATCAAGGGTAACGTCAAGGCATGCGCGGCTGGAAAGATCGCTGTCGGCGGGGCTGGCGGAAAAAAGATGCTCCGGAGGCTTCGGAGTCCCGTGATTTTCAACCAGGGGCGCGCTTTCAGGCGCAACGTTACATGCAGGATTCGACTCTTTCCCCGTTTTGGGTTCTTTGCGGTCTTCCATTCTTCCAAAGCTCTCTTTTCCTGCCCGAAGAATCGGACACTTTGATTCTGAAAAGTAGTCGAAGAGACAATAAGGGTCAAAATGTGGAGGGCGGAAGCGTTCCTGTAATGCGCATGAAATTTTTGCCCGGAATTGTTTCATTCGGGCATCTGATCCCGCCATCAGAAAAATACCCGCACAAACCCGCAAAGTCAAGGGGTTTAAGGGCTTTTGAGACACGAAAAAAGAGTGGGTGAATCGGCATACATAGGACACATGTGGAGAGCGGATGTGATCGAGCTATGGAAACTTTGAAACGGAGATTCGGGGAATGGGAGAATCGGAGCTAAAATCCGCGAAGAATGAAATGCGGCTTTATCAACCGCCATGGATGCAGCCATGGAGAAACACCGGCAGACCCCGTTTCTCCGCTTCCCTGAAGGGCCTCATCCGTTTCCGAGAATGCTCCCTATAACTTCCAGGCATTTTTTGAAATCGACGGGCTTGGTGATGTAGGCATCCATGCCCGCATCCAGGCAGCGCTGCTCGTCTTCCGCAAAGGCGTGGGCGGTCATGGCGACTATCGGCGTGCGGCCTCCCCGCTCCGACTCCCGGTCCCGTATGGAGCGGGTTGCCTCGAAGCCGTCCATGCGCGGCATCTGTACGTCCATCAGGATCAGGTCGTATTCTCCGTTCTCCCATTTTTCAACGGCCTGCAGTCCGTCCGCGACGAAGTCGGGCTCGAGGTTCTGCCTTTTGAACAGCACCTTGAGGACCTGGCGGCCGACCGGGTCGTCTTCCGCTACAAGAAGGCGGAACCCTTTTGCCGTTTCCCGGTTGTCATGCCTGGGCTCGGTTGCCGCGGCCGCCGCCCGGACCTGCTCCGCCGCGCTTCCGGCTCCCGCCGCTTCGAAAACAACGGTAAAGGTAAACCTGCTTCCCACCCCCTCTTTGCTCTCTACCGTAATGGTCCCGCCCATTCGTTCGACGATTTCCCTGCTGATGGCAAGTCCAAGGCCGGTCCCGCCGTGCCTGCGGGTACTGGAATCGTCCACCTGGCTGAAAGGCCGGAAAAGAACGTCCTTACTGTCCGCGGGGATGCCAATGCCGGTGTCCGTCACGGTGAAAATCAGTTCCCCCCTGCCATCCTGCGTAACGGCGCCCATTCCGACTCCGACTTCCACATTCCCGTGATCCGTGAACTTGACGGCATTGCCGACCAGGTTGGTCAGGACCTGGCACAGTCTCACCTCGTCCCCCACAATGGTTTCCGGAACCTCCAAGGCCGCCGTTTGTGTCAGCCGGAGCCCCTTGCGGCGAGCTTCCGGTTGAAGGATGTCAACCGCCCCGGCTACGCATTCCCGCAGGGGGAACGGCTTTTTCTCCATTGCCAGTTTCCCCGCCTCGACCTTGGTCAGGTCCAGGATATCGTTGAGGATATGGAGCAGGGAACCGGCCGATTTGCGGGCCGTTTCTATGAATTCCCGCTGTTCCCCTTCCAGAGAACCGTTCAGGGCGTGATCCAGCATGCCGAGGACGCCGTTCATCGGCGTTCGCAACTCGTGGCTCATGTTGGCCAGGAACCGGCTCTTGGCGCGCGTCGCCGCCTCCGCCGCTTCCTTCGCCGCGCGAAGCTCCTCCTCGGCCTGCTTGCGCCCGGTGATGTCTTCGCTGAAAATAACGATCCCCTCGACATTCCCGGCCGAGTCCCGCCAGGGCCGTATCTCCCATCTTATCCACTGTACCGATCCATCGGCCCGCTGGAAACGGTCGGCCTCCGCCCGGAGCACTTCTCCGGCCAGCCCCCGGCGATGGGCCTCTTTCCAGGCCTCACCGATTTCCGGGAAAATCTCGTAATGCGAGACACCGATGATATCCCGTTCGCCCAGTCCGTAGTCATCTCGCCAGCGGCGGCTCAAGTACAGGTAACGCATGTCGCGGTCGAACATGGCCAGTCCGGCGGGCGCATGCACTATGAAAAGCCTCAGCCGTTCCTCGCTCTCTCTGAGAGCCACCTCCGCCCGCTTGCGTTCGGTTATGTCGTGTACCATTCCCACCGATTTCACAATACGGCCGGATTCGTCCCTGATGTGTTCACATTTTTCGTGAACAATGCGGATTTGCCCGTCAGAGCGACGCACTACCCGGTGTTCAATCTCGTACGAGTCCCTGCCCTCACGCAGCGATCCCGAATATGCTGCGTCAACCGCGGCGCGGTCGTCCGGGTGCACAGCTTGGAGGAATGCCTCGTAGTTTGCATCGAACTCCCTCGGCTTCATCCCGAATATCCGGTATACCTCGTCCGACCAGGAAAGGCGATTATCGACGAGGTCCAGTTCCCAACTGCCCAGGCGGGCAATTTCCTGCGCCCTTGCAAGTCGCTGCTCACTTCCGCGCAGTGAATGCATCAAGGTTTCCCGCTCCGCCAGAATGCGGGCCAGCTTGATGTTGCTATAGCTGAGCCGGGAAATCATGGCGGCAAGCTTCGTGAAATAAGCCATGGCTGTGTCCAGGGTTTCCCTGCTTATCCGCGGCACCGCTTCAAGGGCGGCAACGTATTCCTCTTCGTGGAAACCGTATTTCGCGGCCTGGGACCGGAACATCCCGAAATCCGGCAGTTCGCCGTCAAAAAAGAACTGCCCGATGAAAAGATTCCCGAAATGCCGGCCGCCGACCATTATGGGTGTCGCGGCATCCCACATGTTGTTCATGCACTTGTAAAGCTTGTACTCTCCTTCCTGAATGCCGGCCGACAGCCTGGTGTCGCTTTCGATGCAGTGCCTGCGGGTTTCGGGATGCTGGCGATGGAATTTCGTGCAGATGTCCTGCCAACCCACACCTGCAAGCACATTGCCCTTGAGATCAATAAGACCCATGGGAACACGGGCAAGACTGAAGAAATCTTCCACTAGTGACTGGATCGCGGCGGAATCGATGATATCGGCCAGCTCGAGGTTGCCTATTTCCCCCTCAGGGGCGAGAATGCTCTCCAGTTTCAGCCTGACCCGTTCCTCGCTCTCCCGCAGCGCCTCCACCGCCCTTTTGCGCTCGGTTATATCACGGGCGATTTTTGAAACCCCGATGACCCTGCCAAAGCTGTCTTTTATGGGCGAGACGGCAATCGATACGTCGATCTGCCGGCCGTCCTTCGTATTTCTTTTTGTTTCGTAATGCTCCAACCGCTCGCCGTCGGACAGATGCCGCAGGATGCCGGTTTCTTCATCCAGCAGTTCAGACGGAAACAAAAAGGTAATCGGACGGCCGAGGACCTCCCTGGCCGTATATCCGAACATCCGTTCCGCGCCCGCGTTCCAGCTCAGGACCACTCCGTTCAGGTCCTTGGCGATGATTGCGTCGTCGGATGACTCGACTACCGCTGCCAGGCGGGCCTTTGCCTCTTCGGCCCGTTTTAGCTCGGTAATATCGATCAGGGTTACGACAACGCCATCGACTCCTCCTTCGGCGGCCAGGCAGGGGAGCACACGCATAAGGTACTTCCGGCCCGTATCTACGCCGGCCACTTCACGCTCTTCCGGCGTCGACCCTTCAAGCACCTTCGCCGCGTCGTCCGCAAGGCCGTGCCAGTCGATGGTCCCTGCCATATGGCGGAAGGGGCGGCCGATATCGGCCTGAATTAGGTTGAAAATGTCGGCCATGGCCGGAGAAAAGCGCCTTATGATCAACTGGCGGTCAAGGAAGATCGATGCAATCCGCGAGCTGGCGAAGAGGTTTTCCATGTCGCTGTTCAGAATGTTCAACTCTTCCACGTTCGCCTGCAGTTCGGCGTTTATTGTGGCAAGTTCCTCGTTGAGCGCCTGCAGCTCCTCCTTCGAGGTCTCCAGTTCCTCGTTTGTTGCCTGCAGTTCTTCATTTGTCGACTGGTACTCTTCATTTATGGCAATCAGTTCGTCATTGGTCGTCATGAAGGCTTCATTGGAAGTCTGGAGCTGGTCGACGGTGGCCCGGAGCTGTTCGTGGGTAACGCGGAGCTGTTCCTCCAGCTGGCGGACCATCGAGTCCCCGTCCGTCTCGCCGCCGCGGACCGTATCACTTTCCGCGCCCGGGACGCTGACAGTATCGGGAACGCCGGACGGCTCGAATACGACCATTGCCTTTCCGGTCTCGCCCGGCGCCACGCCCAGCGGCTCCACCAGCAGGTTGATCGTCCGGTCCCCACCATCGGAGCGGACTCTGATCCCCCGGAATGCCACCTGTTCCCGCTCGCTGAAAGCCCTGTGGATCGCCGTACGCAGGGCCGGTCGCAACTCCTCGCGGACCATCTTCAGGATATCCCTGGTCGGCTCGCCGACCGGCACTTCAAGGAAACCGCCGATCCTGGTCGAGACGTAAACCACTTCGCACCTTTCGTTGACGACAACGCAGGGCGGAGAATACCGCTCCATGAGGATTTGTTCCGCCATCGCCCCCGGGCTTTTTTCCGCGGCCCCGGCCGGGCGCCAGGGCCGGCCGGGGCCGGTCAGCGCCGGAACGGACAAAGAAGGGGTGAATTGCATATCGGCGGGTCGCTCGTTGTCCCTCAGCCGAAAGATTTTCCATTTCTTGCTTACGGGTATGAAATGCGCGGAATTACCCGCCACCGTTTCAGAGCCGCCAAGAAAAAGAAAACCGCCGGGCTTCAGCACCTGGCGGAAAAGGGAAATGACCCGTCTTTGCATTTCGCTGTCGAGATAGATGAGAAAGTTGCGGCATACCACCAGGTCCAGGCGGGAGAACGGAGGGTCTTTGATCAGGTTGTGGTGGGCGAAGACGATCATTTCCCTCAACTGCTTCGACACCTGCCAGCCGTCGGCCATTTCGGCGAAGAATGTCTTCAGCCGCTCTTCGCTTACGTCCGCCCGGATTCCTTCGGGATAAATTCCGGACCTGGCCTGAGCTATCGCTCCTTCGTCCAGGTCCGTGGCGAAAATCTGAGCCTTTGCATCCAGTCCCGGCCCGACCAGATATTCCAGGATCAATATGGCCGTCGAATATACTTCCTCGCCCGTTGCGCAGCAGGCATGCCAGATGCGTAACGGCGACCCGGGACCCCGATCAGCGAACAGCTTGGGGATGACATCCCTGCGCAGTATCTCGAACGCCGCCGGATCGCGGAAGAAACCGGTCACTCCGATGAGGAATTCCCGGCTCAAATCCTCGGCCTCTTGTGGACTTTCCTTCAACAGAGCAACGTAGCTTTCTTTGTCGTTGATTCCGTTTATCGTCATGCGCCGCCCGATGCGACGAAGAATGGTATTGGTCTTGTAAGAGCTGAAATCATGGCCGGTCACGGCCCTCACGATTCCGAGGATGGCCTGAAGATATCCTGCCGTCCGCTCCACCGGCCCGTCTCCGGCGCTTTCCATTGCCGACATCGGGCCGCCTCCTTCCCTGCCGGTTGGCCGGATTGTGCTCCCGGTTACCAGTTCCTCGCCGTCTGCCATTTACCAAATCTCTCTTTCTCCCACCCGAAGGGTTGTACAGTTCCGAGTTGATTAATTACCGGAAAAATCAGAGTGGTTTCATAATCTGGCCAGCGGGAGCACGGCCGGAAAACCCATACGTTATTTTGCCGGAAACATATCTTCGGCTCTCGCGGTCTTTCATGAAAAAAATACCCGCAAGAACCCATGAAGTCAAGGGAATAGCGGGCTGACAGAAAATAAAAAACGTGATAAAAATAGTGATTAATTTTCAGGTATTGTGCAAAAAAACCAACCTGTTCCAGGCATATCAACCGTGTCTTAGAGGTCAGGATACCGGGATTTCTATCCTGAACTGGGCGCCCCCCTCGATGTTGGCAACGCTCAAAGTCCCTCCCATGCTGTTTTCAATAATATTTTTCGACATGTAAAGGCCCACACCCGTACCACCCAGCATTTTTCTGGTTGTAAAAAACGGCTCGAATATTCTGTCCAGGTTCATTTCCGGAATGCCGCCGGCATTGTCCGTAATCGTGACGACCGCTGTCCTTTCTTCGGCGAAAGCCCTTATCTGCACGCGCGGTTTTTCGATTTTTCCATCAACCAGGGCGTTCCTGGCATTGCCCAGGAGATTCATCAGCACCTGGGCGTATTCCTTGGGATAGCCGACCGCCAGCAGTCCGGGGTCGACGTCGATCTCGACCGCGACGGATTGCAGCCTCAACGCCGGAGCGATAAAACCGACGGCCATGTCGATGGAATCCTTTATGCGAAATACGCTCTTTTCTTTCACCGGCCGGTAAAAGTCCCTGAAAACATCGATGGTCTGGGCCATGTGCTCCAGCAGGGCATATGTCTTACGCACGACACCACTGACGTATTCTTCCGTCAGTTCTCCGCAGGAGGCGGTTTCCTCCAGGTCCTGGATTATGAGGGAGATGGTGTTGATCGGCTGCTTCCACTGGTGGGCTATGTGGTCGAACATCTCTCCCAGGGCCGCCTGGCGGTTCTGCTGGATGAGCATGATGTCCTTGGCCCGGTTTTCCGCAAGTTCTTCCTCGACCCTTTTCTCCAGGGTCTCGTTCAGTTCCTCCATCTGCCGCTGCCTTATCTTTATTTCTTCCTCCGCCCTCTTCCGCTCGGTGATGTCGCGCGCCAGCCCGAGAACGTATTCGCTGCCTTCGTATTCAAAATAACTGACAGTGATCTCGATCGGGTAAATGCGGCCGTCCCTGCTTCTGTGCCTTGTTTCGAAGGTGATGCAGCCTTTTTTCCTGACTTCCCGCCAATGGTCCGACCATCCATCAGGTTGGTAATCGGGATCGATATCGGAGACTTTCATTGTCAGAAATTCATCGCGGCCGTATCCCAAAACCCGGCAGGCCCCTTCGTTGACATAGCGGAAGCGTGCCTGCTCGTCGACCAGGTAGGCCTCCTCGCGCACATGGTCAAGGGCAAAGTTCAGCAGTTCTAGCCGCTGTTCGGCCTGCCGGCGCTCTTCGATCTCCCTGAGCAGATCCGCGTTCAGGGACCCGAGTTCGGAAGTCCTTTGGGCCACCCTGTTTTCCAGCTCCTCGTTCAGGGCCTGCAGTTCCCGCTCCTTTTGCTTCAGTTCGGAAATGTCCCTGATTATTCCAACGATGTAGCGTTCTCCATTTATCCCCTTATACAGGCTCTTCTTCGTGAGTATTTCGCGTATTCGGCCCCGGGCGTCGGTTATTGATTCTTCGTTTATATTTTCCTGTTCCGTCGCGAATACGATTTCATCTTTTTCCCAGAATACATCAACCTGTTCTTTCGGAAAGAAATCGTAATCGGTCCTGCCGATGAGTTCTTCCCGGCTGCGTCCGGCCAGCGCGCATTCGGCGTCATTCACCAGGACCAGCCTGTGCTCCCTGTCCTTGACGAATATGGGGTCGGCGATGGAGTTGATAATCTTGTCCAGGTAATCCCTCGAATCCTGCAACGCGATTTCCGCTTTTTTCCGCTCCGCCACCTCAAGGGTGAGATTGAGGTTTTTCAGGCCCGTCTCGGCCATCACCTTCACGAGGCTGCCGTAATAATACATGATATTGCGTATCTGGTCCCGGCTGCAGATGGGAACTCGACCCAAGGCCTCCAGATAGTCGCCGGTATCGAAACCGAATTCCTCCGCCTGGGCGCGGAAATGTTCAATGTCCGGTTTTTCGTCATCGTAGAAAAACTGCCCGGTAAAAAGAGTCGCCAGGTGCACACCGCCGATAATGATCGGCACCGCCATATCCCGCAGGCCGTTCTTGCACCTGTAATCCAGGTACTCTCCGCTGAAATGCTGCAAATGCGCTTTTATGTAGGCATCGCTCTCGCGGCAGCGCGCGCATGTGACCGGATGGACGCGATGGAACCGGGTGCAGATGTCCTGCCAGCCGACGGCCACCAGGATGTTTTCATCGGTGTCCAGTATGGCGGAAAGTATCCCGGTTATCTTGTACTGGGCTTCCAGGAGCTGCCGTATCTGTTCTATATCGACGAGTTGAATGAAACTTAATCTGGTCAAAAAGAGTATCCTCGACTTACCGCCAATCTTATACCACCGCGATTGATGCTCCGGGTGGCCGGCAAAGAAGAGGAATCACCGGAAGGCTCGAACAGGGCAATGATGGGTTAATTGAACGGATTGGTTAACTTTTGCGGTGCAATCGTTTAAGTTTCGCGCTTCAGGTCAAACCGGCGAAAATGTCGCCGCTCGAAAATCGCAAAAAGCAAGCATATACAGATCAGCACACATACACCTATACAATAAGTTACAAAATTTGACAACACTTCTAACATTATTGACCTGCGAAAGCCGATCTGACTTGTTCCCGTGGAACATCAGGGAATCTTGCTATAAAACGGAAAACCGGCGGACATCACGTACAACTTTATTTCGAAAACTGACAGCTTTCGATATCTCCAACGGCAGATGAGTGGCGGGAAAACGTGCGGTGACGGCGATCCGGAAAAGTTTGGATTTTTTTGTGTAAACAATAAATCCGCTATAAACTATTTTTTTTATTTTGATATTTTTTATTAAAATTTTGCATTCAAAAATTTAGATTAAAACAGTGACAATAACATGGATTTTATAATTAATGCTAAAGTGTTTTGTATGGTATTTTCGGGCTGATATAAGTTTGTTGCCTGTTTAAGACTAATGCCGGCATTGTAAAAATAAGGAGAAAAAATTCGGGGCGGCTTTCAAAACCAGATATAGGAATATTGAAATTACATTTGTTTTTAAATATTTAATGATTCTAAGAGTAAAATTATGCACTTGATTCGTATTTTAACTTTTTCTCCCGCTAAATATTCGCCTAACCTCGGCGCCGCGATTATCGTCATCTTATTGTTCCTTTCCGGCTCCATCAGCATGGCCTGGTCTCCGCCCCGGAAGGTCGAGGTATTTGCCGCACTCGCCCCCTCCGACAAGCCGGAATACAGCGAACCCATGGCTAACGGGACAATCGATGACGAAGATGACCAGTCGGACATTGAAGAGCCCACCGCCGATCCTCAGGGAGAAGCCGCCGGAATGCGCCCCGATGCAGGGGCGGAGAAAAAATCGCCCGCTCCGGCATCCCGACAGGAGAACGGGCAAAAACCGGAACAAAATGCTGAAAGACCAGCACCCGGAAAGAAAAACCGGAATACCGGGGATTCGCGCATCACCGATCTTCCGTCCGGTTCCCAGCCCGCCGCCGGCCCGCCGCCTGACAAGCCCGCTCCGGCCGCTTCCATCCAACAGGCGAAAGGGTCCGATTCCCTGTGGATTATTGGCGGAGAAAGCGTCTACGTGGTTAAAAAACATGAGTCACTGCGAATGGTCGGCGCCAAAACGGGGACGGACTGGCTGCTGCTGGCGAAAGAAAACCGTCTCGACCCGGCGAAGAAACTCGAACCGGGCCAGAAAATCCTTGTCAACAACAGGAAAATCATACCGAAATTTGTGAAGGACGGCATCGTCATCAACATACCGGATCGGACCCTTTATTTCTTCAGGGACAACCGCCTGGCAAAGGCGCTGCCGGTCGCGGTCGGAAGGAGACAGCACGACAGGAAAACCGATTGGCGGACTCCCACCGGAAAATTCAGAATCGTCGCCAAACAGAAAAACCCGGCCTGGCATATACCCCCTTCGATCATCAAGGAAATGGAGAAATCGGGAAAAACGGTCAAGTCGGATATAGTCCCGCCCGGAGGGCGCAACCCGCTCGGCAAATACGCCCTGAGAACATCCATTTCCGGAGTGATGATCCACAGCACCACCCATCCTGAAAGCGTGTACGGATACAGCAGCCACGGTTGCATTCGCATGCTGCCCGGAAATATCGAGGAGCTGTACAATGAAGTCCAGACCAGGACTACGGGGGAAATCATATACCAGCCGGTCAAGATGGCCGTTACCACGGACGGCCGGGTGTTTCTCGAGGTGCACCCGGACTCCTATGACAGGCACAAAAACCTGGAGGCCGAGGTGAAAAGGCTTGTTGCGGCCAATGACGCGAAATCCAGCGTCGACTGGAACAAAATAAAGGCCTCCCTCAAACTAAAATCCGGCAAGGCCGAGGACATTACACTGGAAAAAGACACTCCCCAGAACATGCAGGCCGCCCGGCAGGCAATGCTTCCCACTCCCTGAAAAATAAGCAGGCTGCCCTTTTGCAAGGCAGCCTGCCGTCTTTCCAATTCTCTATTTGCTCTTTTTCCCGCCTTTTACCTCATCATCTCGAAGTTCCTGTCGTCACACGTATCATCAACGATGTCGATAAACTTGTTGCAAATTGTGGTGACCATGTTGATTACCCCCTGGTAGCCGATCAGCGGGGACCGGTGCAGGCTTACCCGGTCGAAAATAGGGAAGCCGAAGCGGAACAGCGGAATGTTTGCGTCACGCGCTATGAACTTGCCGTGGGTGTCGCCGATGATGGCGTCCACCGGGTCGGTCATCACCAGGCTGCGCAGGTGCCAGAGGTCCTTGTTCATGTAAATCTTGCCGTCCTTGCCGTATGGGGAGGTATCCAGCAGCGCCTGGATTTCCTTCGCCAGCTTTTTGCTCCCCTTGCTGCACAGGATGTGGTATGGCTTGGCGCCCATTTCCAGAAGGAAAGATATATAGCCGAGAAGATAATCCGGATCACCATATATCGCGAATTTTTTGCCGTGAATGTACTGGTGGGCGTCGGTCATGGCATCGACGGCCCGGCCCCTTTCCGCCTTGATCGATTCCGGGACTTCCTTATTAAACAGCTCAGCGAGTTTCAAGATGAAAGCATCGGTTTTGGCAATCCCCATCGGCATCGACATTAATACATGCTTGCCGGAATAGTTGTCCCTGATCCAGGCGAATGTTTTGCTGGTGGCATATGCGCCAAGGGTGATGGTTGCCTTGCCGTTGATCGAATCGGCGGCATCCTCCAGCTTCGTGCCGCCCGGATACATCCGGTAAGTGCCGTCAAGCGGCGAATCGAACGATTCCGAAATATCGGCGAGAAAGGTGTAGGGAATTCCGAACTCCTTCAGTATTCTCTTGTATTCGCGGTAATTGCCGGTATTGCAGTCGAATCCGGCAATCAGGTTGAGTTTCCCGGTGCAGCGCGCCTCGACCCATTTCCCTTCAGTCAGGTATTCCAGGATCGAATGCAGCATGGAGTCGTAACCATGGACATGGGACCCGTTGAAACTGGGAGTATTCGCGTACGGAAGCGGAAAATCCTTGGGTATGTGGCCTTTCTGGCGGGCATTCTTGATAAACGCGGTAAGGTCGTCGCCGATGATCTCCGGCATGCATGATGTGAAGACCGCCATCATCTTCGGCTTGTACAGGGCATATGCGTTCTCCAGCGCCTCGAACAGGTTGTTCTGTCCCCCGAACACCGCGCCGTCCTCGGTCATGGCATCCGATACCGCGGGAGCCGGCTCCCGGAAGTGCCTGTTGAAAGTCGAGCGGTAGTATGAGGCGCATCCCTGCGAGCCGTGGACGAAGGGAAGGGTCCCTTCGAAGCCGTGGGCGGCGAGTTCCGCGCCCAGTGGCTGGCAGGCATGGGCCGGGTTAATCACCAACGCCTGGCGGGCAAAGTTCTTTTCCTTGTAGTCTTCAGTGTTTATCCATTTACACACACGCTCGATTTCCTCTTCGGTGTGGTCGGTCACGGGTTTTACCGGTAATCCGAGATTGTTTGCCATGATATATCTCCTTCAGCCGGCCGGGTACTCATATGTCCACGGTCCGGGTAAATGTTTCGTCCTGTAGGGGCGAACCTCGTGTTCGCCCTCCTTGTTTGCCCCGGTTTATAGGGCGATCACACTCCTGTGCGCTGAAGCGCTCCGGCGCTCAAGAGCAAGGATCGCCCCTACATCATCCATCAAAACGGGCTCTTCACCAGTTCCCACGTCGGGCTGTTCACTGCCATGTCGATGTCGCGGGCGAAGATCGGGAACCCCTTGTAACCGTGGTACGGGCCGGAGTAATCCCAGCTGTGCATCTGGCGGAAGGGAATCCCCATCTTCTGGAACAGATATTTTTCCTTGATCCCGCTTCCTACCAGGTCCGGCTTCAGGGCATGGGCGAACTGCTCGAACTCAAATTCGGATACGTCGTCGTAAACAACGGTGGCATCCGGCATCTCCGACGCCGTGCGGTCGTAATCGTCGCCGTGGGCGAACTCGTAGCCGGAGCCGACACAGAGCATTCCCAGGTCTTCATAGGCATTGATAGTGTGGCGGGGACGGAGTCCGCCGACGTACAGCATTACTTTCTTCCCTTCGAGACGCGGCTTGTACTCGTCGATCACCGCCTGCATCATGGGTTCGTATTTGGCAATAACCTTTTCCACGTTCGCCGCTATCTCGGGACCAAAGTATTCACCAAGTTTCCGCAGGCTCGCGGCGATCTTGGTCGGTCCGAAGAAGTTCAGCTCCATCCAGGGAATGCCGTATTTTTCCTCCATCACCTTGCACATGTAGTTCATGGAACGGTAGCAGTGGATGATGTTCAGCTTGACCTTGTGGGTGGCGGCGATCTTCTCTATCTCGCCGTCGCCGGTCCAGACTGCCTTGACGTTCAGGCCGATCTCCTCCAGCAGCGGCTTTGTCGACCATGCGTCGCCGCCGATATTGTATTCGCCTATCAGGGCGACGTCGTAGGGAGTCTCCGGCTCGGCGAATTCGCGGGTTTCGATGATGTAGTCGCGGATCGTGTCATTGGAAATATGGTGTCCCAGCGACTGGGAAACCCCGCGAAAACCCTCGCAGTTGCAGGGAATGATCGGTATGTCCAGTTCGGCCGAAGACTGCTTGGCCACGGCGTTGATGTCGTCGCCGATCAGGCCGACCGGGCATTCGGACAGGACGGATATCCCCTTGGCAAGGGGGAACAGCTCTTTTGCCTCGCCGAGAAGCTGCTTCAGTTTTTTGTCTCCACCGTATACGATGTCTTTTTCCTGGAAGTCGGAGGTGAACTGCATGGCGAAATTAGTAACGCCGTTGATGCCGGTCATCAGGTTGCGCCTCGTTCCCCAGGAGTACCAGCCGCAGCCGACGGGGCCGTGGGAAACGTGCACCATATCACGGATAGGCCCCCAGACCACCCCTTTGGCACCCGCGTATGCGCAGCCGCGGGCACTCATGACGCCCGGAACGGTCTTCCTGTTCGACTTTACACACGCGGAACCGCTTGCCTGGTCGTTGGGGGCCAGGTGCGGCGCCCTTTTCTTCTTTCCCTTTTCGGGATAAACCTCAAGGGCCTTGTCGATCATCTCCTGGGTCGATTCCTTTGTTATGCCCTCTATTTTATTTACTGTATTTGACATGTTATAACTCCTTCGGCTGGAGGCTCAAGTTCGCCGGGTTCAAGACATACTTCTCCCCTCGCGCCGTCCGCCGCTGCTTTCTGGTTGGAATTAATTTAACCTTCAGTCTTCAGCCCTCAGCCCTCAGCCTTCAGCCTTCAACCCTCAGCCTTCCGCCTGCCAGATTACGCCCCTTCGGCCTTGCCCACGTTCTCGTCGTCCGCTTCCATGATCCCGAACTCCATCAGCAGGTCTTCAAGTTCATCCATGGTGAGCGGTTTCGGAACGACCAGCATCTTGTTTTCCGAAATCTTGCGGGCCAGTTCGCGGTACTCGTCGGCCTGGGGGTGATCGGGGGAATATTCGATTACGGTCATCCTGCGCAATTCGGCGCGCTGCACCTGGTTGTCGCGGGGAACGAAGTGGATCATCTGGGTGCCGAGCTTGTTGGCGAGCGCTTCGATCAATTCGTATTCCTTGTCGGTTTTCCTGGAGTTGCAGATCAGGCCGCCGAGCCGGACCTTGCCGGAAGTCGCGTATTTGAGGATACCCTTGGCGATGTTGTTGGCGGCGTACATGGCCATCATCTCGCCGGAGCAGACGATGTATATCTCTTCAGCCTTGTTCTCGCGGATCGGCATGGCGAAGCCGCCGCAGACGACGTCGCCGAGGACGTCGTAAAATACGAAGTCCAGGTCGGGAGTGTAAGCACCGTTCTCCTCCAGGAAGTTGATGGCGGTGATAACGCCGCGGCCGGCACAGCCGACGCCCGGTTCCGGACCGCCCGACTCCACGCACTTGACTCCACCGTACCCTACTTTAAGGACGTCTTCCAGTTCCAGGTCTTCAACCGTTCCTCGCTCCCGGACCAGGTCCATAACCGTGGCCTGGGCCTTTGCATGAAGCATCAGGCGGGTGGAATCCGCCTTCGGGTCACATCCGACTATCATTACGTGCTTGCCCAGTGACGCAAGACCGGCCACCGTGTTCTGGGTTGTGGTTGATTTTCCGATTCCGCCTTTGCCGTAAATTGCGATCTGTCTCATTTTGTTTCTCCTTTCGTCCGCTTAATCCGCGGAACAGCTGTGAAATTTCGGGGCAATAAAAAAGGCGCCCCATTTTTTTAATGGTGGCGCCCTTGCCTGGCTTTGATTGAATACCGCAACGTATCCAGTTTTTCGTTTTAAAATATTGTTTTCAAGTTTTGCAGGGTATTGTGCATTTGCTGTGCCAAAACAAGAAACCCACTGTTTACGGGTTCTTTCGCTGTTCTAAAAAACGGTATACGCCACAGAAAAGGGCAACTGCCTAATTTTTAGACAGAGCTGTTGATCGCGAAAATCTTCAATCCGCCACCGACTTTCCGCCGGAGGACCGTGGGCTTCGCGGGAGCGGCCCTTGACTGCGATTAAAGCGGGGCATACGTTCCGGTACAGGTAAAAGAATCACATATTGCAAATAGAATGAGAGCGCGTAAACTTTTGTCATGCGGGGACACAAATTCGACGGCATCGAGGAGGGACAACCGACATGAGGTGTGAAACATGCGGCAAAGAAATCGCGGAGGATAGCTCTTACTGCCCGTACTGCTTCAGGCGTTTCGGGGAAACGGGGCAGACAGGCGGTTCGTCCGCCGACAGGGACTTCGGAATTCAGCTGAACCTCGCCACGGCCTTGTGGAAGGATAATCTCGGGGATTTAGTTATTTTCACTCTGGTCTTTACTCTTGTTGGCTGGTTACCGATAGTAAACGCCGCTTTCATCGCCGGTTACATCCGCGGACTGCAGTCCCTGACACGGGGCGTGAAGCCGAAGGCCGGCGACATCTTCAAGGCATGGGACTGTTTCGGAAACACCCTCGCCTACTGCCTCATACTCCTCGCAGCGGTAATCGTCGCGGGTTTTATCCCGTTTTTCGGACCGGTGGCGCAATTCGCCGTTACCCTCTTCGGCACCCCCGGCCTTTACCATGTCGTCGACCGTGACACAAATGCCATAGAAGCAATAAAGTGGAGCATCAATTCCGTCCAGAAGCATTTCGCTCCGTGGCTTCTCTCCGTTCTCGTCGGTGGAATTCTAGGATCAATAGGACTTATAGTCCTTCTCGCGGGAGTAATCGTAACTCTTCCGTGGGGGACCCTGTTGATTATACAGCAGTATGAGAAAGTTAAAGGTGAGTAGCAGGAGTCAGGAGCCAGAAGGCAGAAGGCAGAAGGCAGAAGGCAGAAGGCAGAAGGCAGAAGGATTATATTCTGAATTCTGACTACTGACTACTGAATTCTGCTTTTCCGACTCCTGAATTCTGAATTCTGCCTTTCGCCTACGATTCCATTAACAGAATCGCCTCGGCGATCTGTCGCATGCTTTTTCGCTTGTCCATGGCCAGCTTCTGCATCTTCCTGAAAGCCTCGGGCTCCGAGAGCCCCTGGGAGCGCATCAGCACACCCTTGGCTTTTTCAACGATCTTGCGCGTTTCAAGGGTTTCCTTCAGGTCTTCGACCTGCTCTTTCAGGTTTTCAACTTCTTCGGCATGGGCGAAGGCCAGCTCTATGGCCGGCCACAGGTCCTGCTCCCGGAGGGGTTTGGTTAAAAAAGCGGCAATTCCCTCCTCCCTGGCCCTCCTGACCGTGTCGGGATCGAAACAGGCCGTAAGGAAAATTATGGGGATCTTCAGCTTCTTGCGGATATCGCGGGCGGCGGATATTCCGTCCTTTACCGGCATTGCGACATCGAGAATAGCAATGTCCGGGACATGGCTCAATGCCATCTCCACGGCTTTCACGCCATCACCGCATTCCAAAATTTCATCAAAACCGAGTTCGCGGAGCTTATTTTTTAGGCTCATGCGGATCAGCGGCTCATCATCGCAAATAAGTACACTTCTCAATAAAATCACCGCCTTACAATAAATTTTGACCCCATTTACAAAATTGCTTTTATTGTAAAGAGCATATTTTATTCCAATTATCGCACAAAACACCGGGTGTGGAAAATTCATGGGAACTAAGTACATGTTTTCATAAATTTGATGTCATCTCGATCAAAGGGAGAGATCTTAAAGCATGCGGCAAAACCTGCAAGATTTCTCTCTTTGTTCGAAATGACAATATTTCTACCGAAATATTGATACGTCATCGAATTTATGAACGGATTTACTAAGTTTCCGCTTGACTTGGCGGTTAAAGAAGCTATACGTGGTGACAGGCGCCAAATCGCGCCTGCCCGGGAAGACTTTGCCGGGGTTGGGTTTGGTGGTTCGAGCGGAAACTGAATTGTCGGACGTTGCGTCACAATCCAAATGTCCGGAAATTTTACACGGCAACAGGGAGGACATTGTTGAAGAAGAAGGTACTCGCCATCGCGGTCCTGGTCGCGGCGGCCGCCGCGGCGGCCATCTATTACGGCGCCCGTAATGCCGGCAGGAAAAGCGGGATAATCCGCGTGTCGGGAAATATCGAAGTCACAACGGTCGAATTGAGCTTCAAGATACCGGGACGGGTGGCAGCGCGTCTTGTGGACGAGGGAGAGACGGTCAAGGCGGGTCAACTGGTCGCGAAGCTGGACGATCAGGACCTTGTGCAGGAAGTTGCCGGAAAGGAAGCGGAGGTACAGGCGGCGCGGGCAGCCCTGGCGGAGCTGGAAACAGGGTACCGGAAGGAGGACATCGCCCAGGCAGCGGCCGCTCTCCAGCGGGTTAAGGCCGACGCTGACCGCCTGAAGGCCGACTTTGTCCGTCAGCAGGCATTGTTCAAGAAGGAAGTAATCTCCAGGCGCGACTTCGATGCTGCCAAAGCCGCGAACGAAGGGGCGCAGGCAAGCGTGCGGGAATCGCGGGAACGGCTTGCGCTGCTCCGCAGAGGGCCCAGAAAGGAAACCATCGATCAGGCGCGTGCCCGTTTCCGCGACGCCGAAGCGATGCTCGGGCTCGCCAGAACGAGGCTCGGCTATGCGACGCTTGTCTCTTCCGTCGGCGGGCTTGTTCTGTCGAAGAATATCGAGCCGGGTGAGCAGGTTGCGGCAGGCACGCCCGTAGTAACCGTAGGTGTCCTGGACAGCGTTTGGGTACGGGCTTATATCGACGAAAGCGACCTTGGAAAGGTCAAGGTGGGGCAGAAGGCATTTGTAACCACCGATTCCTACCCGGGCAAGAAATACCGTGGATATGTCTCCTTCATTTCGTCGGAAGCCGAATTTACGCCCAAGAACGTCCAGACTGTGAAGGAACGGGTAAAGCTCGTTTACCGCGTCAAGATCGTCATCCCCAATCCGGAAATGGAGCTGAAACCCGGCATGCCGGCGGATGGGGAGATACAGGTAAAGCAGACTGAAGACTGAAGGTTGAAGACCGAAGTTTATTTGTTTTTTTCTTCAGCCTTCAGTCTTCGGCCTTTTACCCTTTTTGTTTATGCATGCTATAAAAATCGACAACCTCACAAAAAAATTCGACACTCTGACCGCGGTGGACGGTCTTTCACTGTCAGTGGCGAGGGGCGAGCTGTTCGGCCTTATCGGGTCGGACGGAGCGGGCAAGACCACCACCATGCGGATGCTGGCGTCGATCATGGAGCCTTCGTCCGGCGACGCCTTTGTCATGGGCAGGCATGTGTCCCGTGAAAGCGAGGCGGTCAAGGAGCATATCGGCTACATGAGCCAGCGGTTCGGCCTCTACCCCGATCTTGCCGTCCGGGAAAACATCCGTTTCTACGCTGATATTTACGGCCTGTCAAGGAGTGAACGCGAGGAAAAGATCGATGGTTTGCTCGCTTTCAGCGGGTTGACCCCTTTTAAAAAACGGAAGGCCGGCGACCTGTCCGGGGGCATGAAACAGAAACTGGGGCTTGCCTGCGCGCTGGTCCACACACCGGAGGTCCTGCTCCTGGACGAGCCGACAAACGGCGTCGATCCGGTTTCCCGGCGCGACTTCTGGCGCATCCTCAACCGTCTGCTCAGGGAGGGCGTGACCATCTTCGTTTCCACCGCATACCTGGACGAGGCGGACCGCTGCGACCGGGTGGGGCTCATACACATGGGCAGGCTCCTTGCCTGCGATACGCCGGCAGGCCTGAAAAAGCTGATGCGCGGCACCGTCCTGGAGGTCCGGTCCGGGGAGCCGCGTCGCGCCGCCCGGCTGCTGAGGGAGCAGCTCGAAGATGCCACCGTCAGCCTGTTCGGCGACAAGGTGCATGTGGCAACTATCGACCCCGATCGGATCAAAGCTTCCATTGAAGCGGCATGTCGCCGGGAAGGACTGGCTCTCCTGGGGTTACGGACCGTCGAACCGAGTATGGAGGATGTGTTCGTTTCGGCGCTCAGCGGAAAAGAAGCGTAACCGGATGGGAGGAAACCATGCAATCCTCTGAAAATACGAGCAATGAAAGCAAAGCCGTAACCCTGAAAGACCTCTCCAAACGCTTCGGCGATTTCATCGCGGTGGAAAGGATAAATCTGGAAGTGAAAAAAGGAGAAGTATTCGGCTTCCTCGGACCCAACGGAGCGGGCAAATCCACTACCATCCGCATGTTGTGCGGCATTCTGGCGCCGAGCGGCGGCTCCGGGACAGTGGCGGGTCTGGACATCGTAAAAGACGCGGAAAATGTCAAGGCAAGCATCGGCTACATGAGCCAGAAATTCTCCCTCTACGAAGATCTCACGGTGGAGGAAAACATCGACTTCTACAGCGGCATCTACAGGATCCCGCCGGAAAAGAAAAGGGAACGCAAGGAATGGGTAATCGGCATGGCCGGTCTCGCCGGGCACCGCAATTCCAAAACGGCGATTCTTTCCGGCGGCTGGAAACAGCGGCTCTCCCTGGGCTGCGCCATTCTCCACGAACCTCCGATAATTTTTCTCGACGAACCGACGTCCGGGGTCGACCCCATCAGCCGCAGGAATTTCTGGGACCTCATATATCACCTTGCGGAAAAGGGAGTTACCGTGTTCGTGACCACCCATTATATGGACGAGGCGGAATACTGCGACCGGCTGGGCCTTATTTATCGCGGCGAACTGATTGCCGTCGGGACGCCGGGAGAGCTGAAAAGCCGCTTCATGGCGGAAGAGGTCATCGAGGTGCTCTGCGACCGGCCCCACGAGGCGCTGGAACATATAGAGGGAATCGCCGGCATAAGGCACGCCGCCCTTTTCGGCCGGGGGCTGCACGTGGTGTCCGAACAGGCCGGCCGGGCGATTCCGTTGATTGCCGGCAAGCTTAAAGAACAGGGCTTTTCGGTCGACCGTCTGGAAAAAATCATCCCCTCGCTCGAAGACGTCTTCGTCTCACTCATCGAGGCGCGCGACCGGCAGGAGGCGGGTCAACGGGAGTTTAAAGGATAAAAGCTGAATTAACAGGGATATTCAGGATATTCAGGATAAAATTCAATCCAGGAAATACCGAAGTGAACTTTATTAATTTTGTCCCATTCGTTTTTCGTCCCATGGGGACGACCGATGGTAGCCGGGGGATTAATCCCCCGGCCGCGGAAATTGAATTCATGCCACCGCAACGCAACTGACTATTTGATGCAATAATCACCAGAACCCGGCGATAAATCACCGGGCTACCTTCATTCAGTCCCGCCGGGACGAAATCTGACTTTTGGTTTTATCCTGTTCATCCTGAATATCCCTGTTAATTAGGTTTTTTGTTTTACAGGGTTTCAAAGGTTTTCCATGAAACTGAAACGCATAACTGCCGTCGCGAAAAAAGAATTCCTCCATGTCATCCGCGACCCTCGCAGCCTCGGCATGGGCATTGCCATCCCCATGCTTCTGCTGTTCCTGTTCGGCTATGCGCTGACCCTGGACGTTGACAGGGTGCCGCTGGTCGTCTGGGACCAGAGCGGTACGCCGGAAAGCCGTGAACTTGTCAGCCGCTTCGCGGGCTCCCGCTACTTTTCCCTGCGCCATTACGCCGACAATTACCATGACATCGAACGCTCCATCGACGGCAGGGATGCCCTGATCGCCGTTGTCATACCGGTCGATTTCGCCCGGCGGGTCGCCTCCGGCGGGAAAGCCCGGGTCCAGGCAATACTGGACGGCAGCGACCCCAATACGGCCACATTCGCCCTTGGCTACGCCGAAAATGCCGTCAGCGGCTATTCGCGAGATGTCGCCGTAACTCAATTGCGCCGCGGCGCCGGCATTCCGCCCGCAAACGGACAGGTGGACGTGAGGCCCCGTGTCTGGTTCAACTCCGATATGATTTCGAAAAACTATATCTTTCCCGGCCTGATAGCACTCATCAGCATGATTATCGCAGCCCTGCTGACTTCGCTGACCATCGCCCGCGAATGGGAAACCGGAACCATGGAACAGTTGGTCTCCACACCGCTGAAAGGTCCCGAACTGATCGCGGGAAAGCTCGTTCCCTATTTCGCCATAGGCATCATTGACATGGTTCTTTCCGTTCTGGTCGGCGAATTCTTTTTCCATATCCCGCTGCGAGGCAGCCTCTGGCTACTGTTCGCCATGTCGGTCATTTTTCTCGCCGGCGCCCTTTCACTGGGCATGCTTATCAGCATCATCACCAGAAGTCAGCTGCTCGCCAGCCAGCTGGCACTGGTTGCAACCATGCTGCCGGCATTCCTCCTGTCCGGGTTCATCTTCCCCATCGACAACATGCCCGCGCCGATCCGCGGAATTACATATATGGTCACTGCCCGCTATTTCGTAACCATACTGCGCGGTATTTACCTGAAGGATGTGGGGCTGGACGTCCTGGCCGGAGAAGCGGGGCTGCTGGTTGTGTTCACGATCGTGGTAATGACTCTGTCGATCAGGAAGTTCAGGAAAAAAATAGAATAAAAAGATGCAATTAACAGGGATATTCAGGATGATCAGGATGGGAAATTATCATACAGTCGATAGATAGCCGCAAATCATTGTCTTTTCCGTTTCAAAGTTACATAAATCATTTCGAATAAAGTAAAAATAACAACATATAATTGGGGTTTTTATCCTGAACATCCCTGTTAAATAAGGTTTTCTCCTATGTTCGAACGCCTGAAATCCATGCTCATAAAAGAATTCATCCAGGTCTTCCGCGATCCGAGAATGCGGTTTGTCATATTACTGGTCCCGGTATTCCAAACGATCGTATTCGGCTATGCGGTCAACACCGATGTCCGGCACGTCGGCACGGCCGTCTTCGATCTCGACAACAGCACCGAAAGCCGTGACCTGACGGCGAGGTTCGTCAAATCCGGCTATTTCGACATCGTTGAATATGTTTACCGGGACAGCCGGGCCAAAGAACTGATCGACCGCGGTAAAGTCAAGGTCGTGCTGAAAATGGACAGGGGGTTCGCCGATGCCCTGCGCGCCGGACGCAGCGCTCCCTTGCAGATAATCCTCGACGGCACCGACTCGAACACCGCGGGTATCGCCCTGGGCTACGCAGGTAGGATAGCCGCCAGCTACAACGATCTGATCAGGCTGGAACAGAATGCCCGGAGCAGCGGCCCTGCCCCGCGGGCCGGCGGAGTGGAACTGGAAAGCCGCGCCTGGTTCAACGAGAACCTGGAAAGCCGCAATTTCTACGTGCCGGCGGTAATCGCCAACATCGTCTTCATTATTACCATTCTCCTTTCGGGCATGGCTGTGGTACGCGAAAAGGAGATGGGCACCATGGAGCAGATCATCGTCACTCCCATCAGAAGGAGCGAATTCATTCTCGGCAAAACAGTGCCGTTCATTCTGATCGGCTTCATAGACGTCGCCATCATCACAGCCGTCGCCGCCTTCTGGTTCCAGGTGCCGCTAAGGGGCAGCATACCGCTGCTGTTCGCCGCCACCGGGCTGTTTCTCATGAGCAGCCTCGGATTCGGACTGCTGATCTCCACCATCAGCCGGACCCAGCAGCAGGCGATGATGAGCGCGTTCTTCTTTATTTTCCCGGCAATGCTCCTGTCCGGCTTCGCCTTCCCCATCGAAAACATGCCGGCTGTCGTACAGTGGCTGACTTTCCTCGACCCGCTCCGCTATTTTCTTGTCATAATCCGCGGCGTTTTTCTCAAGGGAGTCGGCGCGGAAATCCTCTGGCCGCAGTTTCTCGCACTCTTCCTTCTTGGCGGAATCATCCTCTGGTTTGCCGTGAACCGTTTCCGGAAAACCTTGTAGCAGGCATCCTGAAATCATCAACTGTGCCATCCCCTCTTTTGATCGTTATAACCTACGTAACATATCGAAAAAACATTTGTTTTTTCCTTTTGATATATTAAAATATATAAAACAGGTAGTAGGTTTATAAGTGGCCTGTAAAGGAGGCAAGTATGGGAGATAGGGTAATTCGTGTTAACATGACGACCCTCACGGCAAGCTCCGAGCCGGTACCGCCCGAGTGGGTCGGACTCGGCGGACGGGGGCTCACTTCCACTGTCGTCGCCAAGGAAGTCCCTCCAACCTGTGAGCCGCTCGGCAAGTACAACAAGCTGGTTTTCGCGCCCGGGCTGCTGACCGCGACCGCGGCCGCGAACTCGGGGCGACTGTCCGCCGGCTTCAAGAGCCCGCTCACCGGCGGCATCAAGGAGAGCAACGCCGGCGGGACCGCCGCGCAGAATTTGGAAAGGCTGGGCATCAAGGCCCTGATCGTGGAGGGCATGCCAAAGGAGGACAAGTGGTACTCCATCCATATCAACAAGGATGGCGCGACAATCAGGGAAGACTCCGAATATGTCGGCAAGGGCAACTACGAGCTTTACAAATCCATTGGTGAAAAACTCGGCAAGAAAGTCGGTGTTCTCTCCATCGGCCCGGCCGGTGAGTTCAAAATGGCGGCGGCCAACATTTCCGTTAAGGATCCCGACGGCAACGTCCGCAGCCACGGACGCGGCGGCGGCGGCGCGGTCATGGGCTCGAAGAAGGTCAAGTACATCACCATCGACGACACCGGCGGGCCCGGCGTCACCATCGCCGACCCCGAGAAGTTCAAGACGCAGGCCAGGATATTCGCCAAGGCGCTTCTGGACCACCCCGTCAGCGGCCAGGGATTGCCGACTTACGGCACGAACGTCCTGATCAACATCCTCAACGAGGCCGGGGGCCTGCCGACCAAGAACTTCCGTTACGGCCGCGTGGACCATCCGGAGAAGATCTGCGGCGAAACGATGCATGACGTGATCGTCGCGAGAGGCGGGGTTCCGAGCCACGGCTGCCATGCCGGCTGCATCATCAAGTGCTCCCAGATGTACGTCAACCAGGAAGGCCAATACATCACCTCCGGTTTCGAATACGAAACCATATGGGGCTTCGGTTGCGCCTGCAATATCAGCGACCTCGACGACATAGCCAGGTGCGACTGGGCAATGGATGACGTCGGTATCGACTCCATCGAAGGCGCGGTACTCATGAGCGTGGCCATGGAAGCCGGCATCCTTGAGTGGGGCGACGGCAAGGAGTCATACAGGCTGATCAACGAGGAAATCCGCAAAGGGACCCCGCTGGGACGCATCCTGGGCAACGGCGCGGGTTCCGTGGGCAAGACCTACGGCCTGACCAGGATCCCGGTCGTCAAGAACCAGGGCATTCCCGCCTATGACCCGAGAGCAGTCAAGGGAATCGGCGTGACTTACGCCACATCAACCATGGGCGCCGATCATACGTCGGGTTACACCATCGCCACCAACATACTGAAGGTCGGCGGCTACGTCGATCCGCTGAAGAAAGAAGGTCAGGTCGAACTTTCCAGAAACCTCCAGATTGCCACGGCGGCCGTGGACAGCACCGGACTCTGCATCTTCGTCGCGTTCCCGGCTCTGGACATACCGGAGTGCTTCACGGCGATCTACGAAATGATCAATGCCCGCTACGGCCTGAACCTAACGGCCGACGATGTAGTGGCGCTCGGCAAGCATATCCTCAAAACCGAGCACGCGTTCAACCTGGCCGCGGGCTTCACCAACAAAGACGACCGTCTGCCCGAATTCTTCGAGGAGGAAATCCCGCCGCACAATGCGGTATGGGATATGACCGACGAGGAACTCGATTCCTTCTGGGCGTTCTGAAATCCGGCATTCCTTCGCTGTCTCCGCCGCAATCCCCGCGAATGGCCGTAAACCTTCGCGGGGATTGTTTTTTCAATTGGTCAAGAACACAACGACAATCAGCATGTGAACCAAAAATAAGCCGTCAGCCGTGGAGACAATGAGAAGTCACTTTCCACGCTCCTTCAGAAACTCCGCAAGTATCCGACCGGTATGCGACACTTTCCAGGCCAGTGCCACCTGTTCGGGCGTTCCTGCGGCGACGACCCTGCCGCCGCCATTCCCTCCTTCGGGACCGAGATCGATGATCCAGTCCGCCTCGGCGATTACGTCCAGGTTGTGCTCGATGACAACCACGGTGTTGCCCGCCGCGACAAGGCGGTGCAGCACTCGCACCAGCTTTTCCACATCGGCCATGTGCAGGCCGATGGTCGGCTCGTCCAGTATGTAGACGGTTTGCAGGTGCGAGGCAGGCCTCGTCTGCACCTTCGGATCAGTTACCGTCACTTCCTTCGCCTTGGCCAGTTCCGTCACCAGCTTGATCCGCTGGGCTTCGCCGCCGGAGAGGGTCGGACTCTGCTGGCCGAGGGTCAGGTAGCCCAGCCCCACTTCCCGAAGGAGCATCAGGGGCCGCCGTATCGCGATGTGAGCGGTGAAAAATTCCGTCGCCTCATCGATGCTCATCGCCAGGACATCTCCGATGCTTTTCCCCTTGAAGCGGACCATGAGCGTCTCCGGGGTAAAACGGGCACCGCCGCACGACTCGCATGCCACCTTCACGTCGGGGAGAAAGCTCATCTCTATGGTCTTCATCCCCTGTCCCTCGCATTCCGGGCATCTGCCGTCCTTGACGTTGAAGGAGAATCGGGAGGGCGAATAGCCGCGCATGCGGGCTTCAGGGGTGCGGGCAAATAGTTTCCTGATCTCATCCCAGAACCCGACGTATGTTGCGGGACAGGAGCGTGGGGTCTTGCCGATGGGAGTCTGATCCACCTCCAGGACACGGCTGATCCCTTCCCACCCCGCGATTCCGCCGCAGCCGATCGGAGCGACCGTATCTTTTCCATGCCTACCTCGCCGGTCCGCAAGAAGGAGCTTCATGTTTCGGAAAAGGACCTCCCTCACCAGGGTGCTTTTGCCGCTCCCTGAGACGCCCGTGACGCAGACCAGCCGGCCGAGGGGAAAGGCGGCCGACAGTTCCTTGAGGTTATGCAGCCGGGCGCCGGTCAGTTCGATGATTTCACCCCCGCCTGCCGGGGGACGCCTCTCCATGAACGGATGACGCAGAGGTGAAGCAAGGAAGCGTCCCGTTACGGAATCTTCGTTCGCCATGACCGCTGCAGGCGTCCCCGCCGCAACCACCCGGCCGCCGTCCACTCCGCCGCCGGGTCCCAGATCGATCAGGTGCTCCGCACGGCGTATCGTCTCTTCGTCGTGCTCCACGACCACCACCGTGTTCCCTTTCCCCTCCAGTTTCGCCAGGGTGTCCAGGAGCATCCGGTTATCGCGGGGATGCAGTCCTATCGTGGGCTCGTCCAGAATGTAGCAGACCCCGCGAAGATTCGAGCCGAGCTGGGCTGCAAGACGAATGCGCTGCGCCTCTCCGCCTGACAGGGTGGGGGCGCCCCGGTCGAGGGACAGGTAAGCGAGGCCCACTTCTTCCAGGAAATCGAGGCGCCCGCGGATCTCGGCAAGGATGTCGCGGGCGATGTTTTCCTCCCGCCCGGCAAGTTCCAGCTCCCTGAAAAATCCGGATGCCTCGCCTATGGGCATCGCGCCGATCTCCGCGATATTCCTCCCGCGGAAACGGATGGCAAGCGCTTCCGGGCGAAGCCGTCTCCCTTCGCAAGCCGGACAGACCCGTTCTTCACCCTCCCACCACTCGTTCCACCAAATTTCCTCGCCGCTCTGCTCCGCGTCGAAACCCGGCAGGACGAGCCCCGTTCCGTAGCAGCGGGGGCACCAGCCATGCCTTGAGTTGTATGAAAAGAGGCGCGGGTCCGGCTCCGGGAAGCTTCGGCCGCAGCCGGTGCAGGCGCGCAGTGTCGAAAAGAGCAATTCCGTCCCATCATTTGACGAAGACGATATCTCAGTCGGCCCCTCATTCTCCCCCCTTTGCGAAAGGGGGGCCGGGGGGGATTTAGCCGCAAGAGCACCAACCACCCGAACCGCCCCTTTGCCCAGGGCAAGCGCCCTATCGAGCAATTCCCGGAGTTCGCCCTCCACTTCGGCGGATATGGTTAGTTCCCCCACCGGCAGCTCGATGGTGTGTTCGCGGAACCGGTCCAGGCGCGGCCAGGGGTCGGTGGGGGTCATGACGCCATCCACGCGGAGCATGTTGAATCCCTTGCCGGCCGCCCATTTGGCCAGGTCGGTATAGTACCCCTTGCGGGCGATAACGAGGGGGGCGAGGAACATTATGGGACGGCCGCGGAACTGGTGAACTACCCGTCCGGTAATGGCATCGGGGGTCTGGGGCGAGATGGCGAGTCCGCAATCGGGACAGTGCTGGACCCCGAGCTTGACGAAGAGGAGGCGCAGGAAATGGTGAATCTCGGTGAGGGTGGCCACGGTGCTCTTCCGCCCTCCCCGGCTGGTGCGCTGGGCGATGGCCACCGTCGGCGGGATGCCGAGGACCGCGTCCACGTCGGGCCGGGCGGCGGGCTGGACAAACTGGCGGGCATAGGCGTTCAGGGACTCCAGGTAGCGCCTTTGTCCCTCGGCGAACAGGATATCGAAGGCGACCGTACTTTTGCCCGATCCCGATATGCCGGACAGTACGGTAAACCGGTCCCGCGGTATTGTGATGTCGATGTTCTTCAGGTTGTGTTCGCGGGCGTGGACAATGCGGATGGAATTTTCATCGGCCGAACGTGCGGGCGCCCCTGTCTGGATACACTTTTCGCCAGAGCTTGCGCGAAGGCCGTCAGCAGGAGAACTGCGCCGCGAAGCCCGTACCAGCGCCTTCATCTGTTTGTCAAAATCCCGAAGTGCCCTGCCTGTGTGGCTTTCCATGCAGCTTTCGACCTGCGCCGGAGAACCTGCGCAGACAAGCCGGCCGCCCGCTTCCCCGCCTTCGGGGCCGAGATCGATCAGCCAGTCGGCGGCCCGGATCACATCCAGGTTGTGCTCGATGACCACGAGGGAATTGCCGGCCTCCAGCAGCCGCCGGAACGCGGCGAGCAGCCGGGCTATATCCTCGAAGTGCAGACCCGTCGTTGGCTCATCAAACAAAAACAATGTCGACCGCAGGGGCGAGGCAGCGGCCTCCGACGAAGCGGCATCAGCTGCGGCGGCCGGATGTCTCGCCCTCGCCGGTTCCGACTTCGATTTCCCGCCTGAATATCCGGCTTTGGCCAGGTGGCCGGCCAGTTTCAGCCGCTGCGCCTCGCCGCCCGACAGGGTAGGCACCGGCTGCCCGAGGCGCAGATAGCCGAGCCCGACGCCTTCCAGCGGTTCGAGGCCGCGCAGCACTTCCGGCCGGTCGGCGAAAAAACCTACCGCTTCCCTGACAGTCATGTCCAGTACGTCGGCTATTGATGCGGTCAAGCCCCCCGATGCGGACACCAGCCGTACCTCCAGCACTTCGGCCCGGTAGCGGCGGCCGTCGCAGTCGGGGCAACGCAGGTAAACGTCGGAAAGGAACTGCATCTCCACGTGCTCGAAGCCGTTGCCGCCGCAAGCGGGACAGCGGCCGGTCCCGCTGTTGAAACTGAACGTGCCCGCGGTGTAGCCACGTTCTTTGGCATCCGGTTCGGCGGCGAACAGCCTGCGGATTGCATCGAATGCCCCAACGTAACTGGCCGGGTTGGAGCGTGTGGTGCGGCCGATGGGGGACTGGTCCACCATGACCACTTCGCCCACCAGCCCGTGCCCCAGGATCTCCCGGTGCTCTCCGGGCTGCTCGGTCGGGCGTCCGAGCAGCTTGAGAAGCCCCCGGTGGAGGACTTCCTGGACCAGCGTCGATTTCCCCGAACCGGAGACCCCGGTAATGCAGACAAGGCGGCCGAGCGGAATCCGCACGTCGATTCCCTTGAGGTTGTTGGCGGAGGCCCCGATAATCACGATGCTTGGATGCGCCTCCGGAGAAATGTTCACTTCACGTTTCAAAGGGGGAGCCGGTGGGGATTTCAGGTACCGCCCGGTAACGGACCGTTTCGCCCTTAATATTTCCGCGGGCGTGCCGTAAAAGACGACCTCTCCCCCGCGCTCGCCCGGTCCCGGACCCAGGTCGAGAATCCGGTCGGCCGCAAGCATCACCTGCGGGTCGTGCTCCACGACCAGCAGCGTGTTCCCCGCGTTGCGCAGCTTCTCCAGCACCCCGATCACCTTCCCCATGTCGCGCGGATGAAGTCCGATGGAGGGCTCGTCCAGAACGAAAAGGGTGTTCACGAGCGAAGTCCCCAGCGCGGTGGTGAGGTTGATGCGCTGCACCTCTCCCCCCGAAAGGGTGCGGGACTGCCGGTCCAGGGTCAGGTAGGAGAGTCCCACCTCCGCCAGGTAGCCGAGCCTGGTCCTGATCTCCCGCAAAAGCAGCTCCGCCGCCTCATCCAGGGGTGCGGGAAGGGAAAGCTCCTCGAAGAAGGCCCGGCAGCGACCTATGGGCAGAAGGGCGATATCGTGAAGAGTAAGTCCTGGAAGCCCGCGCAGGACCGCATCGGAGAACCCGACACCGGCGGGCCGGAAGCGTCCGGCCGGCTCCAGCACCCGGTCGGCCTTTCCCTTGCCGCCCAGCCGCCACAGAAGCGCGTCTGGCTTGAGCCGCGCCCCCCGGCACTCCGGGCAGACCGTGTAAGAGCGGTACTTGGATAGGAGCACCCTGATGTGCATCTTGTAGCTTCTGGACTCAAGCCATTCGAAAAAACGGCGCACCCCGTACCAGAGCCCGTCCTCCCACGACCCTTCACCTTCGATGACCCATTCCCGCTGGGTTTCGTCCAGGTCACGCCAGGGGACATCGGTCGGAATTCCCCGCTTCCGGGCGAAGCGCATCATGTCGTCCCGGCACTCCCGGTAGCTGTCGGTCTGCCAGGGGCGCACCGCGCCATCCGCCAGGGTCTTGCCGCCGTCGGGAATTACCAGGCCGGGGTCGATGCCGATGACGCGTCCGAAGCCGCGACAGGCGTGACAAGCGCCGATTGGTGAGTTGAAGGAGAAGAGGTTCGTCTGGGGGTCCTGGTAAGTTATGTCGCAGTCGGGACAATGGAGATCGCTTGAAAAGCGCAGCGGCCCCTCCGGAGCCCCGTCGCTTCCGATGGGATAGACGAGGACCCGCCCCCTGCCGCCGTGCAGCGCCGCTTCCAGACTTTCCACGACCCGCGCCCGGTTTTCGGGGGATAGCCGCGCCCGGTCCTGGATCACCTCGATGAGCCGCCCGCTCTCCCGGTGGATTCGGGTGTAGCCCTGGCCGGCGAGAAAGCCTTTGATTTCTTCCCCGGAGAAATTTTCCGGGACGGACACGGGAAATACGACCAGGATATTTTTCCCCTTGTCCGAACCCCTCGCCAGGAGCTGATCGGCAATGGAGCCCGCGGAATCGCGCTCGACCCCCCTTCCGCATCCCCTGCAATAGAGGCGCGCCGCACGGGCGAAGAGCAGCTTGAGATAGTCGCTCAGCTCGGTCATCGTGCCCACCGTGGAGCGGGAGGTGCGGACCGGGTTGGTCTGGTCGATGGCTATGGCGGGAGGAATGCCCTCGATCCTGTCGGCCCTCGGACGGTCCATCCGGTCCAGGAACTGGCGGGCGTAGGGGGAGAAGGTTTCCACGTAGCGGCGCTGTCCCTCGGCGTAAACCGTATCGAAGGCGAGTGACGATTTTCCCGAGCCGGATACGCCGGTAATGACGGTCATCCTGCCCAGCGGCAGGTCGATGTCGAACCCCTTCAGGTTGTTCTGACGGGCGCCTTTTATGAAAATGGAATCGCGTGCCATTGAAAATTATAAAGTTAGGGGTAAAGAGAAAATTGGAAAGTGCAAAAATCCCCTTTTAAACATAGTTCACTAAAGGCCTCTGAGGCCTCACTATTAAAACAGGACAATACAAGAAAACATTTTTTGCCACGGATTAACACGGATAAGCACGGATTAAATCTCAAACCTGAATACATATTCACTATTTTCAAATATCAAATGCTTTCCTGATTAGTACTAATCTTCCGTTGCCACCAAAAACTCCCTACCCTTCAAGGGGAGGGCGGGGTGGGGATGGGTTTCTCGGCGTCAAAGCACCCCATCCCCCTCCTAGCCTCCCCCTTGACGGGGGAGGAATATTTGTAGCGGAAGATTAGTGCTAATTGGCAATGCTTTTGCCTCAATCCGTGAAAATCCGTGTGTATCCGTGGCCGAATGATGTTTTTAGTGATGTTGACAGCAAGATTCTGGTGACTCCAAGTTGCCCTGCACTCACGTTACCCGGCAGGCAGCGCGGTTTCCTTTACCTGCCGCGCCAATTCCTTGCCGCGCCGGTACAGGAGCTCCAGTTGCTCGGCGGAAGCGGCACCCTTGAACTCCACCTGCTCCAGGAAGCGCCACCCCATCTTGTGCCGCTCGATTATTTCGTCCAGTTCGGCCTGGGCGCCGCCGGACCAGCCGAAGCTGCCCAGGC
>DASRZQ010000215.1:0-4713 GCA_035686205.1 Geobacteraceae bacterium | reverse complement strand
ACCGGAGCGCCTTAAGGGGCGATAATCGCGGCCCGAGACCATATGTTGCTGCCAGTGCAATATCGCGCGATCATTGAAATGATAAGGTAACGAAATTAGAAAGGAACAAAAATCCGGAGTGTTTTTTAAGGGCCTTTACATTTCGATGGAAGTACTGGCCGTCATTTTGAGGCGATTGGGGCATGCGTTGCTGACACATTCGCCGCCTTTCATTTCGGGGCACAGAATGCATAATTTGTCTCTTTGCTGCCTTCTTTCGGGGCCGTCATACTTGCTGTTCCATTTGCCGGAATCCCTGACGGGATCACGGCCGATGATCGCCCATCCGGTTGACCGGCGAAAAGCCCTTATCCTGCCCGTGGCTATCAGCTGTCCGAGGAGATAAAAAGGGACTTCCACGTATTCGTCGTTTTCATGCATAATTACTGGAATTCTCATACTTGTGCTCTCTCGTGAATTTGATGCTGACGAATCCCTGATCTTATCCGCCGGCTGACATCAATTATCCTTTGTCACATTTATGGGAGATCTTCATTTCAGGCAACCCCATCCCCCTCCCCGCCTTCCCCTTGAAAGGGGATGATCTTGTTTTTCCACCCCGTTCAAGGGGAGGTGAGATGGGGTTGCGAAGACAGTCCTAAAAAGCGTAACTAATGCATCATATTGATGAATTGCTGCCTGATATTTGCCGTGATGTTCAATTGACGGAATATGGTCGCGCTATTCGTCGTCATGTTTACAATCGTCATGTTCTGGATGACTTTCTGGTTCGCGCTGTTCTGGATCAGCGTCCCGCCGCCGGTATACTGAACTGAAGTCGATCCGGAGAGCTGGGGAACCGTCACCTGGTTGCCCTGCTGGACCACCATCTGGCTTCCGGAGTTTTGCGTTATCGTAATGGCGTCGGCCTGTTGACCTCCGTTCCGGGCGGATCCCGTGGCGCCTACGGACACCGGCACTGATGGAACAGTCACCGTGGCGCTGCCGGTCGCCGGTGTTGATGCAGTGCTGCCGGTTTGAGCGGCAAACGGCAGATTCTTGAGTGTGCCGTTGAGGTTCGCCAGATTCGGAATGTTCAGCGAGCTGATCGTTTGCAGCACGCCGTCAATGATTACGGCTTTTGTGATTCCCAGTGTGAACTGAAGTCCGCTATCCGTTACGAAACCGCCGCGCATGGCGTCAAGCTCGGGGTCTGTTACATGATGGCGGTCCGCGAACACATACTGGCCGGCGGAAGCCGTCAAGCCACCGCACTGGGAAAATATCCCCGCAAGCAAAGCGGCCGCGCCGATCCTCTTTTTCCATAACTTTCTCATGGCCCTAATCTCCCCGGCCCCGGCATAAGCATAGTTATATTCGCCAGGGCAGTGTCTCTCAAGGCTAGACCAATAGGCGCCTTTTCCTTTACATGGCGCCATTCTTCCATGCGGTTGAAGTTGTTTTTCGTCAAAATGTTCTTGTTGCGAATGATGAAAACCAGGCCGTTCCATATCTTGGTAAATTCGTCGCGAGGCATGATCCTCGTTCCGGCGGACGGGTCGCCCACCAGAACCCTCTGGTCGGTTACGCCCTTTACCACCACGAAATGGTTGTAGCCTTTGATGTTGATCAAGACTATCGCCGGCACATCCGCTTCGGCAAGCTGGTCCAGGGAGACATAAAATCCGTCCGCATGGTAGCCGTTAGCTTCCAGGTAATGTTTCATGTCGAGCATGGAAAACCCTTCGCGTCGGATCTTTGCCTGGTCGCCGTTCCTGTACATCCAGATGAAGACTTCCTGTTCGGAGACCGTGTCTTCGTAATGATAGGTGAGAAGGGTTGCCAGCGCCGCCGACCCGCAGCTGAAATCATATTGCTGATGGATGGTCGAAAGGTAACGGGCCTCTTTGAGACTCGTTACCTTTCCGACGCTGAAGTTGCCTCCGGATACGCCGGGAACTATCACCGTGCCCGCGCCGGCTTGGGAGGCCCCTGCCGCTGTGAAGGTCAGGACAAGGATGACAATTTTAATCAGTATTGAACTTTTCATGGCATCCTTCCGGTCAGTGCATATTCACGTTGACGATCAGGTCATTCTGAATAAGCACCTGATTGCCCGAGTTCTGGATGATCGTGGCAAATCCGTTGGAGCCGGCGAAAGCATTGCCGGTTACTGAATTGTAGCCTGTCTCGAAAGTACTCCTGTCCCCCACATTCAACGCATTGTCGTTCTGGTAACCGTTCAGATTCGCGTTGCTCAACATCATGTCCAGTTTGTTGACCGACACTGCCGCCTGTCCCGACAGCGCGCCCAGCTTATCGCTGGGAAGGGCTTGTCCAAAGTGGGAAACATCCAATAATGACTGATCCTGTGAATGATTCTGCACCGGAGCCGGCGAGGCTTGCTCAGCGTTCGACACACGCGAAACAAGCGTGCTGCCGAAGAGGATAATTGCAGCAGCAATAGTGATGATTGTGATTTTTCGCATTTTCTCCCGCCTCCTGGCTGGCTTGTACCATTTATATCGACTGTAAAAAGCCTGGTGGCGGCTGACCCGCCACCAGGGCCTGTCCATCCCGATCTGTAATCCGAAACCTGTCACAAACCGGGACTCGTTAAGGGTTTATGCTTACGTTAGCCTGTACGTTCACACTCTGCTGAATCGACGACTGGATACCCGAGTTCATGGCGATGGGGACTATGCCATTGGCGGTTACGGCGGCGCTGATGGTGTTGGCGCCCGTCGCGAGGGATACAGCGTTAGATTGAGTATTGGTGTTGGTGTAAGTACCGGCAGTTGCTTCGCTTGCCTGGAAGGCCACGTTGTCGTTATCCGCTGCGTTGGCTGCCGTCGGGGTCGCGGTATTGCTGCCGGTTGCAGTGTCGGTTGCGGTTGCGGTATTGCTGCCGGTTGCAGACTGTGCGCCGGCGGTTGCGGTATTGCTGCCGGTTGCAGACTGTGAGCCGGCGGTCGCGGTATTGCTGCCGGTCAGTGATTGCGAGCCAGCATGCTTAAACTTTTCAACCTCCATCTCACCCTTGTTTTTCAGGTACTGGTCCGCGGACTCATAAGACTTGTTTTTCAGGTACTGGTCGGTAGACTCTTTGGATTTGTTTGATTGAAGCTGTGCATCAACCTGCAACGCATCGTTCTTCTGGCTGGTCAGGTTGGCGCTGACCTGCCCGGATTTGTTTTTCTGGACCGAGAAATTGCCTGAGTCACCTCTGTTGGAATTCCCTTCCGATTTGTTTTCATTTTTCAGGCCATTCCCGAAAGCGAGACCATTGTTCGAAACCGCATCGTTCAGGACGCTGACGGAGGCGGCTATTTTGACGTCGCCTACTATCGCTATGCTGTTATCTTTGGCATTTGCGTTGGTAGCCGTTGCGGCGCCTGCGATCGAAGAGGCGCTGCCGTCTTTTGCCTCGGCATCCTGTTTAATGACGGTTGCATTGCCGGTGTCGGATGCCGCGCTGCCGTCGTCCGCGCTGGCCTTGTAGTTGGTGGCGTTGCCGTTAATGGCCGCCGCGCTGCCTTTTTCCGCCTCGTTTTTGGTGGAAGTTTTGGTGACGTCGATGTCGGTTGTCTTGGTTACGTCGACAGTTTTGGTAGCATCGACATTCTTGTTGATTTGTACTGCTTCCGAACCTCCCTGTGCGGCATTTGCATTTCCGTCGGCGACCGCGACCGCGGCGTCAACGCTTAACCCGTTGTCCTTGGCCATTGCTTTCCCGGACAATCCTAATGTCAAAAGTGCAATTGCAACAGGTACTGCCAGAACGGTGTACTTTTTCATACCTTCCTCCTTTTTTGATTTTTGTTATTGGGCACGGTACCATGCCAACGCTGTTCACTATTTTCATATTGGCAATCGCCGTGCCAATGTTCAATTTAGGTCTAATGTGCTGATATTATTGATATTATTTTTATGGCAATTTGTGCGATATCACGACCCGTACATAGCGGTTGTAAAGTTGATGATACGGTTTTTTTGCCGGTCCGGCCGGTCGGCGCGTAAAATGGGCATTTGTCGGGAAAAAACTTGCGCTGATTGATTCTTCGTTTTTGTAAAGAATGTGATACAAAAAGTTTCGGCGGGTCATCGGCGGCGCCGGTGGCCTTTTGCGAATGCCGCGTGATCTGTAAATCGAAATCCCGGTGCCCCGGCCTCCTTGAAAATTTAAAGCCATAAATAAGACCGGGAGGGCAGGCCGCGCAGAAACCGCGTCCGGTTTTTTGACGGCCCGAATGACCGTGCCGTGCGGGTCCGTTGCGAAATTATTCGTGATATTTGTTTGACTATGGGAACAAAAAAAAGTAATTTAGTCGGGACAAAATACCGGAGCGGAGCATGATCAGAAGCGCGATTTTTCTACTGCTTTTCATTCCTTTTACTCTTTTTATTATTTTCACCGGCGTGCCGGTCACCTTTTTCGACCCGTCCCGCAGTTTCCTCCACAGGTATGCGGGGCTCTGGGCCAGGTTCGGCCTTTTTCTCGCCGGGGTAAGGCTGAAGATAGAGAACGTCGAAAAGGTGCCGGTCGGGCAGCCGCTCATTTTCATGGGCAACCACCAGAGCAATTTCGACATCCTTGCGCTGTACGCAGCGCTCCCGGTCCATTTCAGCTGGATAGCGAAGGAGGAGCTTTTCCGGATCCCCTTTTTCGGTTTCGCCATGCGGCGGGCCGGCTATATTCCGCTGGACAGGGGCGACGGCCGCCGCGCCCTGAAA
>DASRZQ010000214.1:0-33031 GCA_035686205.1 Geobacteraceae bacterium | reverse complement strand
GGAACTGATCCGGAGAGCGCTGGAAAAAACGGGCGGCAACAGGACCCACGCCGCCAGGCTTCTTGAAATAAGCCACAGGGCGCTCCTGTACAAATTGAAGGAATACGGGATGGATGAAATGTAAGCTTACAAAATTAATGATAATGTAAATATAAAAAATTAAAATTACATAATAAAAGTATTGTAATTATCACAAAAGCCATGCTATTTTTGCATGGCTTTTGTGATTTCTGGGCCACTTAGTTTTGCCGGAAAGTCGGACTTTTATGGATTTTGACACAAAAGCCGCCCATTAAAAAGCGTGTTGAAGTTTCGTTTTTGGGCGTTTCTTTTGCTCTGTGATCGATTTCTTTCCATGGGGGTTCGGATGGCAAGAAGGAAATGGAAAAATGGGTTCAGCGATAAACAGGGATTCACTTTTATTGAAATCATCATTGTCCTTGCGGTGTGCGGCATCCTGTGTATCGTTGCCATTCCGATGTTTTCCAGGTATCTCGATCAATGCCGGATCAAGGTGGCCATGATGCAGATAATAGAGATGCTCAAAGAGGGAAAATTGAGAGCGCTGGATGGCGAAGATAATGCCGTAGTCATTAATGTCGAAAAATCGACCGTTACGCTTGTGGGTGGGAAAGGTCCCGATGGCAGGTGGAATACCGATGACGATATCGTGGTCAGGACTTTCCGGCTCAAAGACAAGGGCGGCGGACTCAAATTCGGTTACGGCAGCTATGGCCCGATTAAGCATGGAGAGAAGAGTGATGCTGCTCAGGCGGACGGGGTGACATTCGAGTATAACAGGATTGTATGTAACGACGATATGACGGGCAATCTTGGCGCCGTATATATTATCTCATCATCCGGCGTCGCCATGGCGATGACGGTAAACAGGGAAAGTTACTGGCATACATTGTACACATGGAATGGGAAGGAATGGGTGAAAAACTGATGTTGAATAAGTTATTAATAAGTGACATTTTCCGTATCTGTTATGAAAAATTTTCATACCGCATAAAAATAAAAAAATGAAAAAATCATAAACCAACGATAAAACATATAGTTGGAAATAATAAAAAATTAGGAATAAAATTTGCTTAACAAAAAAATCAAAAATATGAACAGCTGATAATTCATCTTTCAAAATATTAATGAAATATGTACATTCTGTTGATATGGAAAGGAGGCATGGTGAAAAGGCCTCTGACGCAAAAGGGTTTTACTCTGATTGAACTACTGATAGCCATGGTATTGCTGTTGGTCGGTTTTCTGGCGATACTTACCGTTCACTGGGCATCTGCCAGGAACGGCACTTTTTCCAGGAAAATGACCACGGCCGCAATTCTGAACCAGCAGGCGTTGGAACAGCTGGGCACATTAAGCTACAATGACAATACGTTGTTATCACCTACTAATGGCAGTTTTGTTGGTTATAACGAATCAAACATTACTTCCGGCGGTTTTACACGGCAAATCAAAATTGACGAAGACACCGTCAAAAAAGTTAAAACTATTACTGTCCTAATTACATGGCAGGATGGAAACACGACTAAAACGAGAACATTACAAATGATTAAGCGGCCTGACTACTAAGGGAAGTGAAGAAATGAAGAATTCCGAAACCAACAAAATGCATGAAGAAAACGGTTTTACCATTATTGAGCTGATGATCGTGATGGCAATATTGGGACTGGTATTGGCAGGCGTATGCACTACGTTCGAATCTGGGCTTAAAGATTATAATGTCAGACAGGCGGTAACCATGATGCAGCAGCAGGGAAGGCTTGCAATGATGAGCATCGAAAGGGACCTGAGGATGGTTGGTTATGGATTTACGGATATGGGAAATCTCCATGTCAAAGGTTATAGTAGTGGTGTACAGACATTCGATATAATAGGCGGCACAAGTGCAACTACCGGGACTACCGGAAATCCGGATACCTTCTTTTTCAGATATTATGATGGTCCTTTGAATATTGCTTCCGATGTGACCTTGACTAGCAATAGTACTTCTTCAAAAGACGGACAGACTCCGGTCACTTTAGCAACCGGGTTCAGCACTCATGATTTCTATGTTGTATATGATATGACCCAACCATCCCTTCCTTCGACTCTTTTTAGAGTTACCAGCATTAATGGCTCAACAGTTATGCATGATTCATCAGTTGATCCTCAATTTGATTCTTCAACTATTGAGTTGTATAACGTCGGGTGCACGTACAGCATCGGGAGTAAAGTATTAGATCTTGGTACAAAAAAATTCAAATATGTAAATTATTATGTAGATACCACTAATAATTCTCTGGTTAGGCAGACTCAGGATGATCCTTCCCAACCGATAGTAAATCATATTATCGCCAGAGGCATTGAAGATATACAGTTTGAATACCTGTTCAAGAACGGAGAATGGCAGGATACTCCCACAAATGATGGTGGTAACCATGACATTAATAACCTCCGGGCCATTCGAGTAAACATTCTCGTAAGGACGGAACAGCCGGACCAGATGTACAAATCAACCACACCCTTCCAATTGACCGACACCAGCAGCAACAACCATGCTTCCCATTCGGGCGGCGGTTATAGAAGAATGATTCTAAGTACGGTGATACACCCGCGAAATCTATCTTTCAGGAATTAATGGACATGAAAACTATTGTTAAGAATGAAAACGGTATGGCTTTACTCATCTCGATCATGTTCCTGATCGTGCTCTCGGTCCTGATCGCGTCCCTGTTCAGCTCGTCAGTGTATGAACTGTATTCCGGGCACAGGTACCAGGATTCCCAAGCATCATTTTTTACCGCTGAAACAGGGGTGAGAATGGCGATGAACGACTCGGCAATATGGGGGCAGGGCGCCGCCCCGGAACTTCTGGCCACCACGCCCGCGGGCTTTTCCAATTCTTCGTTTTCGAGTGTGCTGCAGGAGGGCGACACCAGGTGGAAAACACCGGCCGGCCAGAGCGGCGGCTATACCTGCAAGTATTACATTGAATATTTAAGAGCGAACGGCGTCACGCATTTCTACAGGATAACCTCTGAAGGGAGCAACAACAGCGGAAGTGTCAGAAAACAGATACAAATGGTCGTTAACAGTGATTTTTAAACCGGTGGCCAAAACCAACCAAGCGGGGAAATGCCGGGTTGTTTCTGGTTGAAACACATTTTGCAATAAATAAATTTCAGATCTAACAAGTTAAGCACGATTTGCATCCTTCAATCGAAGTGGATTCCGTATCAAACGATCAAGGGATATCGAAGGGGACTGATATGATAAGGAAAAACAGACTTTTCAAGAAAATTGCCTGTTATTTTACACTAGTTTCCATTATAGCCGTTTTATCGCCGATTGCGTTTGCTGTTGTATCTCAAACCCCCTTGTTTCTGGTGTCCCCGCAAAAGCCTAATGTCGCTATCCTTTTGGACAATTCGGGCAGTATGTGGGACATGATGTACCACCCGAATTTCCCCACGGACATTAATACTCAGAAAACTAAACCGTGGTATAACGAAACATTCGCTGCCAGCGATGACTACATATTACAAAAAGGAAATTACGGGGATAATCACTGGTACCTCGTACCACTTGACTCACATAATAATACAGTGACACTGGATAGCAGTCGCACTTTAGATTTAACTCTTAGTGGCGGCAGAAAGATTTGTTTACCATTGTCGAGCGATCCGAACGACACGCAAACACGTTATAACGGGGCCTATCTCAGCTGGATGTTTTATGATCAATCCCCTAGTCCTAACTCCACTCAGAGTGCAGTTAACGCTATACAAACAATCACCAAATATCAAAAAACCAGAATCCGAGCCGCGAAAGACGCAATCGAGTCGCTTATAAATTCGACTTACGACGCCACGACCGGCACGTATCCGTACCGGTGGGGAGCGTTTACCTATACTTATAATCCAAATGATTCTTCTCCGCCTTCTCTCGGAAACTGCTCTGATAATCCAACCGACGTTGCAAATTTGCTGACTAATGTCGAGAACGTCCAGCCTTCCATGAATACCCCGCTCGGCAACAGCCTGCTTGCGCTTTGGAATTATTATAAGGGCAGCAACACTCCCATAACCACTTCTTGTCAAAAAAATTTCGTCATAGTCATGACCGACGGTTATCCATATATCCCGAACCAAGGCGGCTCTTCTAATTACTATGATAAATACGGCAGTGATGCGAAGAGCGCATCTTCGAGCGATGCCGATTACTGGTATAATCCGGATTTTCCAACCAATAACTGGTATCGATCAAAGGCGCAAATCGTAACCCAAAGGATGCACACGGAAGGCGCTAACAGCACATCGATCGATACATTTGTCGTCGGCCTTGCTTTTGGTGATTCGGATGCAAATAACCCCGCGCTTCTCCTGAATATGATGGCCCAAAACGGCAATACGGGAACTGCCTATGCGGCAGGCAACGCCAACCAGCTTGCGGATGCCCTTAATACAATCCTGATATCCATTATGCAAAGGTCCGTTTCCGCCAGTTCGGTGGCTGTCAATACCTTTCAAGTATCGGACTCGACCAGAATATACAGGGCAAAATTCGATCCCGCTTATTGGATCGGTTATCTGGAGGCATTTAAGTATACAACCACAAATAACGGCACTCAAGTTGATACGAGTTCTCCTGTTTGGGAGGCCGGAGCGCAGTTGAACAACAGGGATGCAACCACACGGGCTATTTATACGGCGGGGAAGGAATCCGGTACTAATACCGTATACCACAGGTATGACTACACCACCACGAATGCCACTGTATTGAAAACGCCGCAATTTATGAATTTTTCTACAAACACGACGAAAACAACTAAAACCCAGACGCTGATCTCATATATCCGGGGTGAAGCGTACGGCTCGACAAATCCGGCCGGTTACAGGAAGAGAGCGAGCAGGCTGGGAGACATGATATATTCAGCTCCGGTTTTCCTCGGGGCGCCAACAGGTGACTATGCCGATTTCAATGGTCCTTCTGCCGGCGCATATACGGATTCGTCATATAATGCTTTCAAAACTAACACAACGATAAACAACAGGACGCAACTGATTATAGTGGGCGCCAACGACGGTATGCTGCATGCTTTTACGTCGGCAACCGGAGACGAACAGTGGGCCTTTATTCCAAATAGTCTGTTGTCCAAGTTGAAGTTTCTAAGGAATAACTACTATTCGCACCAGAACTATGTAGATGGCTCGCCGACCATAGCCGACGCGTATATAAAGACGAAAGACGCAAACGGGAACAGCGCATCCAGCGCAGATTGGCATACTATTCTTGTCTGCGGTCTCCGGGAGGGGGGACAGAGCTATTTCGCCATGGATGTGACCAGTCCGACGAATCCGGTGCCCCTGTGGGAAATATCGCCATCGAGCCCGGATCAGAACAATAAAGCAAACGGTCTTGGCTACACTTTCGGCAACCCGCTTATTCTGAAACTCAAGGACAGCTCTGCCACAAATAAAACGAGATGGGTGGCGGTGTTCTCGAACGGTTACCAGGGAACCACCGCGAATAAATCGGCAACGCTCATAATCGTGGATCTTGCCACGGGAAGCATCATCAAAGAAATCGTTGTTGATTCGAATACAAATGTGGCCGGTGGATACCAGAACGGCCTTTCCTCGCCCAGAGCCGTGGATACCGACGGCGACGGGTTTACGGATTACATTTATGCCGGGGATCTGAGAGGGAACCTGTGGAAATTTACCATGGGCGATGGCTCAGCCAATTGGGTAGTAAGTTATGGGGGCGCCACTCCGCAACCGCTCTTTAAGGCTTATGACACAAATAATAAAATTCAGCCTATCACGACCGAACCGGCTGTGTTATCGGCCGGCGATCATCAGATAGTCGCTTTCGGCACCGGGAAGTACTATGAAAATACCGATATGCAAAGCACGGATGTGCAGCAAAGTTTTTACACAGTCTATGATTATAACATCCCTGCGGCAAGTTTTACTTCAAGCTATACGAGAAATGATCTGGGAGCGAACACCATAAGTTCTACTATTACCGACACTAATAATGGGGATACAAGTATATATCGAACAATGTCTGCTGGCAATTTTATTATAGGCAAAGATGCATCTTCCAAAAAAGGCTGGTATATAGATCTGACAAATCCAGGAGAGAGAGTAATCGCCGATCCTATTATAAGGAAATATCAAAGTACTGATCAAACAGTTACTTCGTACAGAGTTATATTTACTACTTTTACCCCGAATTTAGGTCAATGTGTTTATGGCGGAACAAGCTGGCTGATGGAACTTGATTTGTATACTGGGGGTGCAGTCATTGCATTTGATACTAACGGGGACCACAAGGTAGACTCGGGTGACACTCAAGTGGGTGGGTTATACCTTGGCGAAGGCGTGGCATCCACTCCTACGGTTCTTCATGACACAAATGACCCAAATAGCGAGCACAAACTTATCTCTAAATCAGATGCAGTTATATTAAATGTTGATGAGTATGGATATATTCCCGGAACGGGAATTCGAACATTCAGGATATTGAGCTGGCGACAGGTACTTTGAAAGACAAATGTTCAGGACATGCGAAATTTTTTAATTATGAAATAAATTCTAATTGAAGATGTGTGACGAAAAATTGACTTTGCGTGACACATTTTGACAACATTTTGAAAGTTTTGAAAGTGAAAATTGAATATTAATTTTGGACTAACTAGTTTAATCAATAAAAACGGTAGGTTATGATTTATGGATTAAAATTGGAATAAGTATTGCTTTAGCTGCCATACAGTATAAAAACATAACCCTGTTCAGCCTGATAAACGATAATACTAAACCACCTGCGAAGGTGGGGCGGAAAGCCTATAGGGTCTCAACGAGACAGCCGGGTTGCCGAAATATCAAAACGATATTCGGCCCCGGCTGTTTTTATTTAGACTTATTTTTTACGCAAAAGCATTCAATTTTAAAAAATTAAACAAAATTATCATTAATTTCTTGACATATTTTTTATTTATTGTAAATTCCCTCCAAGTATATATGAATTTCAGGGGAATATGATGAAATATAAGAACAACGTTAAAGCAATCAGGGAAGAATGGCTAATGAGCAAGGCTGAACTGGCTAGACTGGCCGGCGTTTCTCCCGCGACCATAGACCGTATCGAGCGCGGAGAGGAATGCAGAATGGAAACAAAGCGGAAGATACTGCTTGCACTGGGTTTTTCATTGTCCGAAAAGGAAAAGATCTTCAATGATTAAATAGGAACGGGAATAAGATGCTATTTACAAAAGCTAAAGAAATAGTCGGTATCGACATTGGTTCAAGTTCCGTGAAGCTGGTGCAGCTAAAGAAGCAAGGCGACAATTATGCGCTGCAGAATGTCGGGATCTGGCCCCTGCCGGCTGAAGCAATTGTCGATAACACGCTCATGGATACCACATCCATTGTGGAAACAATTAAAACCCTGATCAAAAGCCTGGGCATACAGACCAAGGAGGCTTCATGCTCCATTTCGGGGAACGCGGTTATTATCCGGAAAATTTCGCTTCCAGCCATGACTCAGGAAGAGCTGGAGGACCAGATATTCTGGGAAGCGGAACAGTATATCCCCTACGATATAAATGATGTTAATGTCGATTTTGAAATACTTGAAGCCGATCTTTCCGAGTCCGCGAAAATGACGGTTCTGCTGGTTGCCAGCAAGAAGGACTTTATTAATGAATATGTCTCAGTATTTAATGAAGCCGGAATGAAGCTCGTTGTCGTAGATGTTGACTCCTTTGCTGTGCAGAATTCATTTGAGATTAATTATGAAAATGAAAAAGACAATGTAATTGCTTTGATAAACATCGGAGCAAGTGTTGTAAACGTCAACATAGTAAAAGGCGGAATTTCACTCTTTACAAGAGATGTGCAACTGGGTGGGAACGTATATACTGAAGAGATCCAGAGGCAATTTGCGGTAAGTAGTGAAGAAGCCGAAAAAATCAAGGTTACCGGTGAATATGCCGATCAGGCAAGGCTTCAGGAACTGATATCCAGAGTAAATGATACCATCTCCCTCGAAATATTAAGATCACTGGACTTGTATTACTCAACCGCAGAGGATCAGAAAATCACCAAAATATATATTAGCGGAGGATGTGCTAAGGTTGCCATGCTTCCCGAGGTTTTGAGCCAACGAGCGAACCTCCCTGTTGAAATCTTAAACCCCTTCCTCAGTATAAAATATAATGAGAAAGAATTTGATTCGGATTATTTGAAAGAAATCGGGCCTTTTGTTGCTGTCGCTACGGGCTTGGCAATGAGGAGGTTGGGCGATAAATGATAAAAATTAATTTATTACCCGTAAGAGCTACCAAAAAGAAGGAAACTATCAGGCAACAGGTAGTACTCATGGTAGTTTCGCTGTCCGCGGTTATCGCAATATGTGTGCTGGTTTTTCTCTTTCTCCAGGTGAAAATACAATATGCAAAAGGGGAGATTGAAAATTCGGAAAACGAGATAAAAGAATTGAAAGCCAAAATCGGCAAGGTAAACGATCTGAAGAAACTCAAAGATGAAGTGACGAAGAAGCTCGATGTGCTTTCAATGTTGAGAAAAGGAAAAGTCGGGCCGGTCCACAGGCTTATGACTATTAGTGACGCAACCCCAGAAAAGCTTTGGCTGACAAAATATTCAGAATCGGGAAATGACGTCAGCATAAGCGGCATATCGTATAACGAAGACCTTATAGCTGAATTCATGAAAAATCTGGAAGCTTCTCAAGACTATGAAAATATTGAGCTTCTTGTCTCGGAGCAGACGAATGTAGCGGGTGTCAAAGCAAAGAGATTTGATCTCAGGTTAAAGATCAAGAGCGCCAAGATAAGTGAGGCTAAGCCGCAGGTTCAGAAGAAATAATATCAGTAACCATGAAGTTTGAAAATAAAGGGAAATAGGAAAAAGTATGAATCCGAGCGTTGAAAAAATATTTAAATGGCCGACAAGCCAAAAAATTGTGGTTTGGATTCTGATCCTTGTAGGTGTTGCTTTAGTTTTTTACATTTCTTTGATCAAGTCTAAGCAGGACGAATTGAAGGGGTTGGAGGCAAACCTGAATGATCTGAGGACGCAGATCGAAGAAAACAGGAAGATTGCCGATAACCTTCCAAAGCTTATGAAAGAATACAATCAGCTTAACGATGAACTTACAAGAGCTTTGACGGAGTTGCCAAATCAGAAAGAGATTCCTACTCTGCTGACAAGTATTACAAGTGCAGGAAAGGGATCAGGTCTTGACTTTCTGGTATTCAGGCCGAAGCCCGAGGTTGCGAAGGATTTTTATGCTGAAGTTCCCGTTGATATTACCATATACGGTTCCTATTTCAGCGTCGCAAGGTTTTTCACAGCTGTTTCTGACATGCCGAGGATCGTGAATATCAGTAACGTGGCTTTTTCGGATATAAGCAACAAGAGTGGCAGTACTACAATGAAGGTTACATGTCTTGCGACTACATTCAGATTCCTGGAAAAGAAAGATGCAAAAAATGAGAAAAAGGGAAAATAGTCAGGCATTTATCATTCTGTTAATTTTCTTGCTTGCCTTAATATTTGCCGGTTGCAAGAAAAAGGAGGCGTCGCCTCCGCCTCCACCCCCTCCGACGGCGCCCAACGTCAAGCATCAAACTAAGCCTGTGCCGCCTGTCCAAAAGCAGTCATCTTCAGTGCACGTAGTTACGGGCATTTCTCCGGCGATGGATTTTTCAAAGAGAAAAGATCCTTTCAAGCAGTATGGTATAGAAGTGAAACCGCAAGAAAGTCCTGTATTCAGCAGCAAGCCGGGATTGGGTCTCCTCCCGATACAAAATTACGAAGTTGGACAATTCAGGGTCTTGGGAATCGTTGTCGGGCTAAAACAAAACAATGCATTAATCGTTGATCCCGCCGGAAAGGCCTATGTGGTAAAGCCTGGCATGGATATCGGCAAAAATGGCGGACAAATTGAAAAGATAACGGCGACAACAATCGAAGTTCTCGAAAAGTACCGGGACGAGAACGGGAAGATTGTGAAGAGAATAGTAAAATTAAACTTGCCTAAAAAAGAATAGGAGATTGATACGATGAAAGCCTGTAATAGAATATTTTTCTATGGAATCCCGCTGGTGTTGTGTCTTCTCGGTTTCAACAGTTATGCGCAGGATACCACGATCGGAAAAGAAAAAACAAAGCCGGAACAGACTGCGATATTGAAAAATATAAATGTATCCGAGGATAAGGGCGTAACTAAAATAGAAATAATTTCAGACAGCCCCTTGATATTCACGAAATATTCTATTACCGAGCCGCCGCGTGCAATTATAGATTTGCCTTCCACTGAAGCCGGAACTCTGAAAGCTCCTCAGATTAACGATTCGAAAATTGTAAAAAACATAGAACTGTCCAAAAACAATTTGGAATCAGCTTTCCGGACCAGAATAATCATAAACCTGAAAAAAAATGCGGAAATTAATGTTAGTCAGGATAAGGCAAACAAAGGCAGAATCGTCGTTTCGATTTGCGAAAATGAAAAGGCAATAAAAACCGCGTCTTACGTTAATATCGAACCTCCTAAACAAAAGCCTGTTTTGTTCTCGCAAAATCCAAACGTTATTGGTCAAAAGAATGTAAATAATGAAATTATCTCTGATCAGACAGTAAAAAATGCACCGAGCGCTGACAAAAAAACGGCAACTGTAGCGGATGCCAATTCCAAGACCGCGATGCCCGTGGATCAGAAAGAAATAATCGACACATCCGATAAATCGGGTTCGGGTTCAGTAAAGGCTGACAAGTTAACAATCAGCGCATTGAATATTACCGGAGAAGGTATAGAAATAATCGCAGATTCGAGTGTTAAGAACTATAAATCGTTCAGAATGTCAAAACCTCAGCGTTTGATAGTCGATATATTAGATGCGAAGACGTCGATAAAAGGTACTGCCGTGCCGATCAACCGTTTCGGATTAGGAAAGGCACGTTTGGGTACCCACCCGAACAGCGTGAGAATTGTGTTTGATGCACCAGGCAAGACTTTTCCCAAATACGAGTTTGAGAGTTCCGAAAAGGGATTGATTGTTAGTTTTGTCGGGTCGACTAAGGATAAGAAAAGTTCCGATGCCGAAAAAGTAGCCTCGGAACCGGCAAACGTTCAAAAGGCAACTGAAGAAAAGAAACAAGAAAAGCTATCCATAGAATCAATAGATTTCAAGGAAGTAGACGGATATTCCAGGGTTATAATAAAGGCCAATGACACGCTTGATATTGGTAAACCGGTTCGGACTTCCAAGGGAATACTTTTAACAGTGAAGAACTGCTTGCTTCCGAAAAAACTGCAGCGTCCTTTTAACACAAAGGCTTTTGAAGGCAGTGTTTTAAGCATTACCCCATACCAGGTAAGGACAAGCGGGGGATACGATACGAAGATCCTGATAAAGCTTCGTAATGACGCCCCGTATGAGCTAAAGCCAGAGGGAAGTATTGTAACAGTTGAAGTAAAAAATGAGGAGATGCGTGAAGCGGTTCCGCAAGTTTCAAGCGTCCATAAATTGCCCAAAGTAACGTCAAGGAAAGCTCCGGGTACGGAAAGCAAGGAAGCGGCGGGAACTCAGATTACGCCTGGGAAAAAGGTCTATACGGGCCAAAGGGTTACACTCGAATTTGCCGATGCGGATATCAGGAAAATATTCCAGCTCATCGCGGAGGTCAGTAACCTGAATTTCCTGTTGGGCGACGATGTTACTGGTACCATAAGCATTAAACTCGTAAATGTTCCTTGGGACCAGGCCCTCGATGTGATTCTTGAGACAAAGGGCCTGGGCATGAAAAGAGAAGGGAATATCGTCGTAATACGGCCCATCGGCAAGATACAGACTCTGGCGGAAGAGCAGCAGGCCGAGAAAAAGGCCAGAGAAAGGGCCATGGACCTAAAAACAAAGGTCTTCGATGTCAACTATGCTGCAGTTTCGGATATTGTGTCACAATTTAATTCAATAAAGAGTGAAAGAGGAATAATTGTTCAAGATGCACGAACTAACAGAGTGATTGTGACTGATATTGAACCTGCAATCGAAAAGATGACCTTTTTGTTGAAAAATCTTGATCTCCCCGAAAAGCAGGTTATGATTGAAGCAAGAATTGTTGAAGCAACATCAACGGCAATCCAGGATATAGGCATACAGTGGGGGATTCATTCTACAGGCATAGAAGATTTGAACATAAACAATCTTGATGCTGGGTTTGGTGGCCTATTATCTGCGGGTGAAGCAGCCGCAACTGGTACTTTCGGTCCAGGAGCAGCGTCTAGCATTACGTTCGGTGGTATTATTAAGAATGGAACTTTAGATCTGAAATTGTCTGCCTTGGCCTCTGCACAACTAATTAAAGTGATTTCTACTCCAAAAGTTCTTACATTAAACAACAAAGCAGCAAAAATAACGCAAGGACAGCAGATTCCGTATCAGACTGTTTCCGCTGAAGGAACTCAAACACAGTTTGTGCAAGCTGCTTTAAGTCTCGAAGTGACGCCGCATATAACCGCTGACGGAAGCATTTCAATGAAAATAAAGGCGTCAAATGACTCTGCTGGTACAGGTTCTCCGCCGCCAATTAACACAAAAGAAGCTACTACTGAATTGCTTATTAAAAATGGTGAAACAACGGTTATTGGTGGTATATATCAGGATTCGGATACGGAGGATGAACAGGGTGTCCCATTTTTGAAAGACATTCCTTTGCTAGGGTGGCTTTTCAAATCGAAAGATAAAACTAAAATTAAGACGGAGTTATTGATATTTATAACTCCAAGGGTAGTTTCATAAATGGGTGTTGTATTAGATGATGTTATAATGTAAAGTATTTCTATTTACGAGATAAAATATCTAGTTTGTAAAATGCCAGGGCAAGTCCCTGGCATTTGTTTAGCAGCAAGGAGAAAATAATGTTGAGGTATTTTACCGCAGGCGAATCCCACGGGCCACAGTTAACCGCCATCATAGAAGGCATGCCAGCGGGGATAGCCATAAAAGAGGATCAGATAAATTCCGACCTTGCCCGAAGGCAGGGCGGTTATGGCCGCGGCGGAAGGATGCTGATTGAAAAGGACAAGGTTGAGATCCTTTCCGGTGTGCGATGGGGAATGACGCTTGGCTCGCCCATCACTTTGTGTATTAAAAACAGGGACTGGCCAAATTGGCAGGACAAAATGTCTCCATATGAAGAAAAAAGGGACGACAGTATAAGAGTTACGCGGCCGCGTCCGGGTCATGCCGACTTGCCCGGAGCCATTAAATACAATCATCGCGATGTGCGGAACCTGCTGGAGCGTTCAAGCGCCAGGGAAACCGCAATACGTGTGGCTGTAGGATCATGCGCGAAAAGCCTGTTGAGGGAATTCGGGATCAATGTATTTGGCTTTGTAACCGAAATTGGCGGGATTCAGGCAATAAAAGCGAATGATATTGAAATTGAAGAGCTGTACAAATTGACACTTGAGTCCGAGCTATTTACCTTCGATGAAGAAGCAGCGTTACGAATGAAAAAAAAGATTGATGAGTCCAAAGAAGCAGGCGATACCCTTGGAGGCGTGATAGAAGTCAACGTCTGCGGCGCGCCGGTTGGAATGGGAAGTCATGTCCAATGGGACAGGAAGCTTGATGCCCGTCTGGCAATGGCGCTAATGAGCATCCAGGCGATAAAGGGCGTGGAAGTCGGTATCGGGTTTGAATCCGCAAGACGACCAGGATCGTTGGTACATGATGAAATTTATTTTGAAAAGGATAAAGCAGGTAGAGAAAAAAGCGGCTTTTATCGAAAAACAAACAATGCGGGCGGCATCGAGGGCGGCGTATCCAATGGTGAGCCCATAATAGTGCGAGCTGCCATGAAGCCGATTCCAACCCTGTACAAGCCATTGAAATCGGTTGATATCGACAGCAAGGAACCGTTTGAAGCAACGGTTGAAAGGTCCGATGTCTGCGCTGTTCCGGCAGCGGCCGTAGTCGCTGAGGCGGTTGTCGCCATTGAAATTGCGAATGCTTTCCTGGAAAAATTCGGGGGAGATTCGATATCTGAAATAAAGAGAAACTACCAGGGTTATCTTGATTATCTGAAAGAATTCTAGAATGAAAAATGTTGTTCTCACCGGATTCATGGGTACGGGAAAAAGCAGCGTAGGCGTGGAACTGGCAAAAAGGCTTGGTTGCCGCTATTGTGACCTGGACAGTCTCATTACCGAAGAAACGGGCATGACAATTAATCGGATATTTGAACAATTCGGTGAAACGCATTTTCGTGATATCGAAACGAGAGTTATCGAGCGTATTTCATCCATGGAAAACCTTGTCATATCATCGGGAGGTGGAGCGGTGATAAGGGGCAAAAACCGCGAAATGCTGCGATCATCCGGTGTCATAATAAATCTGAATGCGTCGGCCGAGGAGATTTTTTCCAGGATTTGCTGCGACACCAGCCGTCCGTTGTTGAAAGATGATATGTCACTTGAGAGGATCGGAACGATGCTCAGGGAACGGGAGCCGTTTTATGCCGATGCAGACATAAGAATTGACACCACCGGGAAAAAAGTGGATGATGTGGTCCGTGAAATACTGCGGAATCTGGAAGGAAACGTCTGAAGTGAAATCTCTGAAGGTGGATCTGGGGGAAAGAAGCTACGATATATATTTCGGCAAGGGAATTCTCACTGATGCCGGCAAGCTGTGTCGCGACTCGAAACTCGGTGAACGAGCAATGGTTGTCACAAATGCAACCATAGGCGGATATTACCTGGAGCCATTGAAAGAATCTCTGGTGAAGGAAGGTATAGCGGTAACGAGCCTCGAGATTCCTGAAGGTGAACAATTCAAAAACATAGAAACCCTGAAATACATTTATGATTCACTCGTATCCGAAAATATGGACAGGGCTTCATTTCTTGTGGCTCTGGGCGGTGGAGTCATCGGAGATATATCAGGATTCGCAGCAGCAACCTACTTGAGAGGCATCTCGTTTGTGCAGGTTCCAACATCTCTGCTGGCGCAGGTCGACAGCAGTGTGGGCGGGAAAACCGGCATCAACCACGAGAAAGGAAAGAATCTCATCGGGGCGTTTCATCAGCCGAGATTAGTCATCATAGACGCAAATACCTTGGACACCCTGCCGGACAGGGAGTTCATAAGCGGTCTGGCTGAAATAGTCAAGTATGGTATCGTTTATGACAAAAATTTCTTTGATTTTATATCCGGTAACGTTGGGAAGCTGCTGGATCGTGATAAAGACTGCCTTATGTCGGTCGTCAAGAGGTCTTGCGAAATCAAAGCGTCCGTTGTTGTGAAAGACGAGAGAGAATCCGGTTTGCGGGCAACTCTTAATTTCGGACATACAATCGGTCATGCCGTGGAGAGCCTTACTGAATACAAGACTTACCTGCATGGAGAGGCAGTTTCCATAGGCATGGCGCAGGCGGCAAGAATATCGGAGAAGATGGGCTATTCCGATGAAGCAGATACGGAAAAAATAGTATCGCTCCTCGAAAAGATGCGACTTCCGGTTAATCTTCCGCCATTCAGCGCAGGTGCCTACGTGGATGTAATCCTCCACGACAAGAAAGTTAAAGATGGAATTATAACATTTGTCCTCAATAACGGCATTGGCGCTTATTCTCTGGTCAAAATCTCGGACCTTGCCTTGATAATGAAAACATGCGGGATCGGTGAACAGTCATGAGTAAAGAATCCGTATCTTTATGGGCAGACATCAAGAAATATGAAGACATGCTTGCTGCTGACCCGAAATCGTACTGCTTTACGCTTCTGTCCGAACTGTACAGGAAACTCGGGCTGCTGGACGACGCCATCAATACAGCCAAACGCGGCATTGAGGCGCATCCCGAATATATCGGCGGGTACGTGGCAATAGGCAGGGCATATTTTGAAAAAGGGATGAAGGAAGAAAGCATAACCGCCCTCGAAAAAGTAGTTCAGGTAACGCCTGAAAATATCCTTGCCCAAAAGCTTTTGAGCCAGATGTTCATGGAGCGGGGGGACGTTGACGCCGCGATAAAATCACTCAGTATAATAGAGTTGTTAAACCCGGATGATGTAGAGTGCAGATTAATGCTGGAAGCGCTCAGGAAATCGGCTGCAAAAGCTGAGCAATCATACGGTTCAGAGGATGATAAGGTTATTTCAACGGAAGAAACGGCTGCCCAGGATAATGAAGGCTTTGTCTTCCTTGACGAGATTCAGGAAACCGAACAGCATGAAGAACAGCTTGAACCGGAGCATGAGCCCCAGGAGACGGTATCATTACCTGAAAAAGGTCCTCTGGCTTCGGCAACCTTGGCGGAGTTGTTTGTCTCACAAGGTTTTCTGGATCGTGCAATAAACGTATACAGAGAGTTGCTGGAAAGTGAACCTGACAATGAGAAGTTCAGGGTGCGTCTGAATGAACTGGAATTTCACGCCGGGGGTCCGGAAAGCGAATCTGTGGTGCGGGATGCGGCGGTTCAGGAAAAAGGACCCGAAACGGAAATTGTGGAAAGCTGTGGGGATTATCAAAAAGAGAAAACTGACAATATTTCCGATGGTGGAAATTCGGATATAATCATTTCAACTCTGCAGTGCTGGCTGGAAAATATCAGGAGAGGGCGATATTATGCTGAAAGAGATACTCAAAGCTATAGTTGAAAACGTATCCGGCGGGTATGGAGCTGTTGTCATGGGTTACGACGGCATTCCGATAGATGAGTATGTCATCAGTGAGGCGAGTTATGACATACCGTTGCTGGCGGTCGAGTATGCAACGGTGATGAAAGATATAAAAAAGACGGTTGATGTTCTCAAAATTGGTGAAATGGAAGAAATTTCAATTAATACCAATTGCCTGCGGGCAATCATACGCGTGATTGACGAAGAGCTGTTTGTTGTGCTTGCCGTCGGCAGCGAAGGAAATTACGGAAAAGGCCGGTATATGCTTAAATTGAAAGCGCCGCAGCTTCGAGAATATCTCATGTAAAAGTTTAAATGCCGGTTTTGTTCATAGGCTTGTTCAAAAAATCTTGAGTGGAGAGATATGAAAATACTGGTTTTGCACGGCCCAAATCTTAATCTCCTAGGTACCAGGGAACCTGCCGTTTACGGAAAAGTCACTTTGGAGGAGATAAACGCTGCTTTATTGAAATTGGGTGAAGAACTGGGTTGTAGTGTTTCCACTTTGCAGTCAAATTCCGAAGGGGAGCTTGTCGATGCGATCCAGGCCGCATCAGGGAAATTTGACGGCATCCTGATAAATCCCGCCGCATACACTCACTCAAGCATCGCCATATCTGATGCTCTTTCAGCTGTATCCCTGCCAGTAGTTGAAGTTCATCTTTCAAACATTCACGGTCGCGAGGAATTTCGCAGCAAAAGCTTTGTAGCCCGCATAGCCGTCGGTCAAATAAGCGGTTTCGGCATCGACAGCTATCTGCTGGGCCTCAGGGCACTCTGCTCGTATCTTAAAAAATGATTGTCAGAGGAGTATGATTGTGCTAATAAACAGGGTCGCCGCTGCCAGGGGGTATCTTGACAGATTCGCAATTGATGCCCTGCTGCTGGTAAATATTGGAAACATCAGATACTTGTCGGGGTTTACGGGGAGTGATGGCGCGCTGATTGTTTTCCGTGAAGACGGCTGCTTCCTGACGGATTCCCGCTATTCAACACAGGCCTCATTTGAAGTTGCCGACTTTCGAAAAGTAGTGTACCAGGAAAAAATTGCGGCAATATCCTCGGAAATCAAAGAAAAGCGTGTCAAAAGAGCAGGTTTCGAAGCTGAAAATATAACGGTTGCATTTTTCAATAAACTTTCTGAGCAGATGCCTGATATTGAGCTTGTTCCAATCGGGCTTGAGCTTGACAACCTTCGAATCAAAAAAGATGAAACGGAACTCCGGCTTCTGGGTGAAGCCGCGGAAATTGCCTCCAAATCATTACTTGGTGTCCTTGACGGATTAAAGCCGGGCGTGAGCGAACGGGATTTCGCCCTTGATCTTGAGTATGCCATGTTAAAAGCCGGTGGTGACGATAAGGCATTTGACTTCATAGTCGCGTCGGGGGAAAGAGGCGCTCTGCCCCACGGCAAGGCTAGCGGAAAAATAATAAATTCAGGGGAACTTGTCACCATTGATTTTGGAACAGTTTATCAGGGTTATAATTCCGACGAGACTATAACTGTAGCTGTCGGCACGCCCGACAAAAAGCAGCTTGAAATCTATCAGATAGTGAAAGATGCCCATGATCTTGCCGTTGAATCCGTAAAGCCCGGCATCACCTGCAGGGAGCTTGACGCGAAAGCCAGGGTTTACATAGAAGGAAAAGGATACGGAAAGTATTTCGGTCATGGGCTGGGGCATGGGGTTGGCATTGATATCCATGAAAAACCGGTTATTTCGTATCGAAGCGAGAGTCCGGTCGAGGAAGGGATGGTGTTCACCATTGAACCCGGCATCTACCTGCCCGGTTGGGGTGGTGTGAGAATCGAGGATACGGTCTGTGTAACTTCCGATGGCTGCAGCGTCCTCACAAGGATTCCCAAGGATCTGATAGTCCTCTGATTCTTGCCGGAATCAAGGTTTTGTGCCATTCGTTATTCAGTCCGGCAGCATAAAAAGCAACGCCTCACAAAAAGGAGACAATAATGGAGTTAAAGGATATCAGAACCCTGATTAAAATGGTTATTGAAACCGACATAACGGAATTTGAACTTGAAAGTTCGGAAGATAAAATCAGGATTAAAAGAGGCGGTTCCCAGCAGGTTTCCTATTATACTCCAACCCAGCCCGTTGCAGTGCCCTTGCAGGCCGCCCAGCCGCAGATAGCTGCTCCACAGGCCGAAGAAATCCAGCCGGTTTCAGGTGAACCTGAAAATGTGCCTGAAAAAGGAAAAGCCGTAACATCCCCGATAGTCGGGACAATGTACAGGGCGCCGGCTCCTGAAGAACCTCCTTTTGTCGAGGTCGGACAGGTAGTTGAGAAGGGGCAGGTGCTTTGTATCGTTGAAGCCATGAAGCTTATGAATGAAATCGAGGCGGAATACCGTTGCAGGATACTGAGCATATGTAAAGATAATGCCCAGCCCGTCGAATTTGGCGATACACTGTTTATTGTTGAACCCCTTTAGAGGAAAACGGCTTTTGAAAGCTCCGCGGGATAGAGCGGACATGGACGGTTGAAAGTTAATATTTGCTCTCTGGAGAAAACCGGATGTTCCATAAAATACTAATAGCCAACAGGGGCGAAATAGCCCTCCGCATCATAAGAGCATGCAAGGAACTGGGCATCAAGACCGTTGCCGTGTACTCGACCGCCGACAGGGATTCTCTACATGTGAAGCTTGCGGATGAAAGCGTTTGCATAGGGCCGCCGCCAAGCCTGCAAAGCTATTTGAACGTGAATGCGATAATCAGCGCCGCTGAATTGACCGATGCCGAAGCAATCCACCCGGGTTATGGCTTTCTGGCCGAGAATACCGCGTTTGCCGAGATATGTGAAAACTGCGGCATAACGTTTATCGGCCCCTCCTCCGAAACCATGAGGCTGATGGGGGACAAGATCAGCGCCAGGCAGGCAATGACAAAAGAAGGCATTCCAATCCTTCCGGGAACAAAGGAAGGTGTGAATGATGTAAATGAAGCCATCAAGATAGTCAAGAAAATCGGTTTTCCTGTCATTATAAAGGCAACTGCCGGGGGTGGCGGAAGAGGTATGAAAATCGTTCATTCCCCAGTTACGCTTCCGAATGCATTTGCCACGGCGCGTGCGGAAGCCCAGGCCGGTTTCGGCAATCCGGAAGTTTACATCGAAAAATATTGTGAACGGCCGCGTCACGTTGAAATACAGATCCTTGCGGACAAGCACGGAAATGTTATACATCTTGGTGAACGTGACTGCTCCATACAGCGGAGGCATCAGAAGCTCATAGAAGAAGCCCCGTCGACGGTTATTACATCCGAGTTGCGCAAGGAAATGGGTGAGGCCGCGGTCAAGGCCGTCAAGGCAGTAGGATATAACAGTGTCGGAACAATGGAGTTTCTGGTCGATCAGGATAACAATTACTTTTTCATGGAAATGAATACCAGGGTCCAGGTTGAGCACCCGGTCACCGAAATGGTTACCGGGGTCGACATTATCAGGGAGCAGATTCGTTCCGCCGCAGGTTTGAAGCTGCGTTACCGGCAAAGCGATATCAAAATCAAAGGTCATGCCATAGAATGCCGTATTAACGCGGAAGACCCGCACCGGTTTTCCCCGTGTCCGGGAAAAATAACGGCTTACCATACGCCTGGCGGGTTGGGCGTAAGAGTCGACTCGTTTGTTTATGACCAGTATTCAGTCCTTCCGCATTACGATTCGCTTGTCGCGAAGTTGATAGTCCATGCCGAAACCAGGTCAGATGCAATTAACAGGATGACGAGGGCTCTGGATGAATATATAATCGAGGGCATCAAAACGACCATTCCTTTCCACAAAAGAATCATGTCCAACAAGGATTTCATAGAAGGGAACATTGACACCGGCTTTCTTGAAAGAATCGTTTTGGAGTAGTATATGGATTTTCCCGACGAGCTTAAATACACCAAGGAACATATCTGGGTCAGGGTTGAGGGCAACAGGGCGGTAATAGGGATAACCGATTATGCCCAGGAAGAGCTTGGCGGCATAACGGCAGTTGAACTCCCCGATGTCGGAGATGAACTTGAGCAGCAGGATTCGTTCGGGTCCATTGAAGCAAGGAAAACCGTTGCCGAACTTTATGCGCCGTTGAGCGGGACTGTACTGGAAGTTAATGAGGAATTGGATGAATCGCCGGAACTGATCAACGAAGATCCATATGACAGCGGATGGATAGCGGTTCTGGCCATAGCCGATCCGGAAGAACTGAATTTGCTTATGTCGGCTGAAGACTACATTGACACGGTAAGCACATACGATGAAATGGAATAGGTCTTAAGGAATCGATCCGACAAATGGCCTTCAGCCGCGGTTCCGGTTTTCAGGAGTGTGAATTATTCTTCGGATAGGTCAGATAGATTATGCGAATTGCTTCCCGATATTCACGTGTCTGACCGGTTCTTCCCGTTGTGAAGATTATGTCTTCATTAAGGGCGTTCCTGCCGACCTCAATAAAAAGTTGTCATCGGGGCATCTGGATATATGTCCGTCTTCCTCGATAGAATTTGCCAAACATCCGCAGAGATATCTGATTCTCAAAAACCTCTCCATCAGTTCGATCGGGCATGTAAAGAGCGTGTTCCTGTTCTCCCGCCTCCCGATAGAGAAATTAGACGGTCAAACAGTAGGGCTTACAAAAGAGTCTGACACATCAATCAATTTGCTGAAAATTATTCTTCAGAAGTTCTACAATTATCACAATTCATACACGAATATTTCAAATTCAAACATTAATTCACTCGATGATTTAAAAGCGATTCTCCTGATAGGAGATTCCGCTCTCAAAGCAGGATTGCATAAAAGCAAAGATATTTACGCTTATGATTTAGGCGACCTCTGGTACAGGCATACCGGACTTCCATTTGTCTTCGCGCTTTGGATCCTGAGGGAAGATGCCGCACATAACGAAAAAAAATCCGTAAGTAATCTTTACGCTGAGCTCTGTAATGCCAAACAGCTTGCTTACAGGTCCTATGAAAAACTGGCGGGTATTTATGGAAAGAAATGGATCGGCAAAGAAGAATTGATTAACTATTGGCAAACCATTTCCTATGATTTAACCCCGCATCATCTTGAAGGCTTGCGAAAATTTTATCTTTATTCCACGGAGCTTGGTCTGATAGAAAATAACCCGCTGATACGCCTATTCCCTGATTTATAGACATAACCGGTTTCAATGCGGGAAATATCCAGTTCGGCAAATTCTTTTCGCATGTCGCTTCAATCACATTTATCAGGAATGCGGATGGTTTAAGGTTATGAAAAGATAGGAATTCATCATAAACTGGCAAGAAAAAAGAAAAAAGGCGGGATGCTCCCGCCTTTTTATAATATGGAAAGACAACCTGCTATTTTTTCTTTCCGCCGGCTGCTTTTTTGGATGCTTTGAGCGGGTTGATTCTTGCTTCTTCGGATTTAATTTCGACCTTTACATGGGTGGCGAAATTGCAGATGCCGGCAAGCCATTTCTTGGTCGGCGCGGGGTAAGCGCTGCATACCTTGCCTATTGTGCCTTCCACGATCCTGTCACACCCTTCACAGTTCTCCGCAATCAGCTGGCAGGAGCCCCCACTGAAAACACATCCCTGTTTTCCCCAAAAGGTACACTCGGTGCCTGGGAGTACCGTTTGACATTGCATTTTTTATCCTCCTCTTATTTCCTTTTTCCCGTGTGAAATCGTTTATAGAGGTACTGTATCAATTTTGAAAGAAAAAAGTCAACAATAAAAAAACCCGTAATTTAAGCCCTTTCCCTTGACTCAAAGTGGTCAATATATTAACCTGAAAAGTATTATTCTCAGATACCAAGATATTCGTTAAGCCTTATTTTTCAGGAGGGTAATATGGGACACATTGCTTTCGGCACGTCCGGCTGGCGCGGCATTTTATGTGAAGATTTCACATTTGATAACATAAGGATTGTTGTCCAGGCGATTGCCGATCATGTCACGGCAAATGGAGAACAGCACAAGGGATTGATTGTCGGTTACGACACCCGCTTCATGGGCGAACGTTTTGCGAAGGAAGCGGCAAGGGTTTTGACGGGTGCGGGGATAAAGACTTTTTTTTGCAGGCGTGATACTCCCACGCCCGTGATATCATTCGAAATATTGAACAGGAAAACCGCGGGTGCCATAAATTTTACCGCCAGCCACAACCCCTGCGAGTACAATGGAATAAAATTCTCACCGGCGTGGGGAGGCCCCGCGCTTCCGACGGACACCAGGGACATAGAGCGTCGCGCGAACGAGATGACCGGCGAAATATGTTTCAAGGAACGTTTTCTTGACGCGGCATTCAAGGAAGGTTATCTCGAAGAAATTGACCCCAGCGGAAAATACCTGGAACATATCGAAGGGATAATAGACTTCGGGGCCATTGCCGGATATGGTTCCATTGCCATAAACCCCCTTTACGGAACCGGCAGGGGTTACCTGGAAGAGCCGCTCCGGAAGAACAGATGCGGGATAAAGGTGATAAATTCCGGGAAGGACCCCTATTTCGGCGGATTTCCCCCCGAGCCCGCCGCAAAATACATCCGGGATTTTATTGAAATAGTGAAGGGTGACCCCGATATAAAGCTGGGAATAGCCACCGACGGAGACGCCGACCGTTTCGGAATAGTTGACGAGGACGGTTCATTCATTGAGCCGAACTACATAATTGCCCTTCTTCTGGATTACCTGATAAGGTTCCGCGGCATGAAAGGCGGGGTGGCCAGGAGCGTGGCAACTTCGCATCTGGTCGATGCGGTTGCGGCAAAGCACGGTATTGAAGTGTTCGAGACACCCGTCGGTTTCAAATATATCGGCGAGCTTATCAGCCAGGACAGGATCATTATTGGAGGCGAAGAAAGCGCCGGGCTTTCAATTAAAGGGCACGTGCCTGAAAAGGACGGCATTCTTGCCTGCTTCCTGGTCGCCGAGATGGTGGCAAGGGAAGGAATGCCGGTTGCCAGGCTGCTTGAACGGCTTTATTCCGAAACGGGCAGATATGTTACAAAAAGAGAGAATATTACCCTGTCCTATGAAATCGAGGCAGGATTCGGCGAAAAAATGCAGGATCTTCCATTGCAGTTCGCCGGCATCAAAGTGAAGGATGTCGTCACACTGGACGGTACGAAATGCATATTGGAAAACGGCAGCTGGCTTCTGTTCCGCAAATCCGGTACGGAACCGGTGGTCAGGCTCTATTGTGAAGCGTCATCCGAAGAATCCCTGAATGCGCTGATAGCCGCTGGAAAGGAGTTTATCCTTTCGTAATATAATATTTCAATCCGGTAATGTTTTTGTATCTCGGCGAGGAAAATTGCATGAGTGTTTAAGCGTCATTGATAAAAAGCTGAAAGGTAATGTATAATTTAAAAATTGACAAAATTTTCCGGAGGATTTGATGTGGGATTACACCGATAAAGTTAGAGAACATTTCCTGAACCCCAGAAATGTGGGTGAGATAAAAGACGCCGATGCCGTTGGCGAAGTGGGCAGCCTGGCTTGCGGGGATGCCCTCAAGCTTTACCTGAAGCTCGATGAGGGCAAGGAACGCATAGTTGACGCCAAGTTCCAGACATTCGGCTGCGCGAGCGCCATAGCGTCTTCTTCCGCCCTGACCGAGATGATCAAGGGGAAAACCCTTGATGAAGCCCTGGGGATCAGCAACCAGGATATCGCCGAATTTCTGGGCGGGCTGCCGGAAGAGAAAATGCACTGCTCCGTCATGGGGCAGGAAGCCCTTGAAGTTGCCATCGCTAAATATAAGGGAGCGGCCGTGCCGGTTCACGGTCATGATCACGAACACGTGGAAATGGAGGGGGAAGTGGTCTGCAAATGCTTCGGCATAACCGACCAGTTCCTGAAAAAGGTTATTGCCTCCAACAAACTTCACACCGCGGAGCAGGTTACCCATTTCACCAAGGCAGGCGGGGGTTGCGGCGGCTGCATTCCGAGAATCAAGGAGCTTATCGCCGAAGTGATGGGCGATCAGCCCAAAGAGGAACATAAGAAACCGGCAAAACTTACGAATCTGCGAAAAATGCAGCTGATACAGGATGTGCTGGAGAAAGAGGTTCGCCCGCTGCTTTGGGCTGACGGTGGTGACCTGGAACTCATCGACATAAACGGAAACACCGTGCAAATTGCTTTCAGAAAGGCCTGCGCGGGCTGCGTCTCTTCGGGGCACACGGCGAAATTCGTCGAGCAGAAGCTGCGCGAGTATGTCGCCGATGACCTGATGGTCGAGGAGGTGGAGGGATGAGGGAAATCTACCTGGACAACAATGCCACCACCAAAGTAGATGAACTGGTTTTCGAGGAAATGCGCCCGTATTTCTGTGAATTGTACGGCAATCCGAGTTCCATGCATTTCTTCGGCGGACAGGTCCAACGAAAACTTGATGAGGCCAGAAACAGGGTGGCGGCCCTTCTGGGCGCCCTCCCGGAAGAGATAATTTTCACTTCATGCGGCACGGAGAGCGACAACGCCGCAATCCGCTCCGCCCTTGAGGTGTTTCCGGAGAAAAGGCACATAATCACGACCAGGGTTGAGCATCCCGCTGTTTTGACACTCTGCAGGAACCTTTCCAAGCGGGGTTACCGGGTAACGGAGATAGCCGTTGACGGCGAGGGGCGGCTGGATCTCGATGAATTGAGGTCGGCTGTCGACGATGATACCGCGATAGTCTCGATTATGTACGCCAACAATGAGACCGGGGTAGTGTTCCCCATCGAGGAAATCGGCGGAATCGTCAAGCAGAAGGGCGCGCTTTTCCACACCGATGCAGTGCAGGCGGTTGGCAAGATCCCGATGGACATGAAGAACTCAACCGTCGACCTGCTTTCGCTTTCGGGCCACAAACTCCATGCCCCGAAGGGTATCGGCGCGCTGTATCTCCGCAAGGGCGTTCCTTTCAGGCCGTTCCTGGTTGGGGGCCACCAGGAGAAAAATCGGCGGGCCGGGACCGAGAACTCCGCTTCGATAATTGCTCTCGGCAAGGCGTGCGAGCTTGCAATGCAATCGATGGATGACGAGAACACCCGTGTCAAGGCATTGCGGGACAGGCTGGAAAAAGAGATACTTGCAGCGGTTCCGAACGTGCGTGTCAATGGAGGGAAAACGGAAAGGCTGCCCAACACGCTTTCAGTCGCTTTTGAATTCGTGGAGGGAGAGGCGATTTTGCTGCTGCTGAATGAAAAAGGCGTCTGCGCGTCATCGGGCAGCGCATGCACTTCCGGTTCACTGGAGCCGTCCCATGTCCTGCGGGCGATGGGTGTCCCCTTTACCTGCGCTCACGGCTCGATACGTTTCTCCTTGTCCAGGTTCAATACCGATGATGACGTAAATCTGATTGTCAGGGAACTTCCCCCGATTATTCACCGGTTGCGCGAAATGTCGCCGTTCGGAAGGGAAGTGCTTGCGGCGAATTAGTTTTTGCATGGGTTTTACATATCCGGAACTGAAAATTTTTTCCCGTCTTATATCAAGGTTCAATGTGTCGAAGCGGCAGCGGACCGGTGTGATATGAAAAAGTTGTCTGCCATTATACAAATTGTTGTGGTGCTGCTGCTTATCGGGTTCGGGACCTTCCATCTCTACAAAGGGAATTTTGAATTGAGCATGGCGACAATCCCCGTGCTGGTCGGATTTTACCTTTTTATGCTATCGCGGCAGAAAAAGGCCGGATCCGCCGGACACGGGGAACACGGCAGCCAGGAAAGATAAAATCGTTGAGTTTGCCCTCTTGAATATGTCAGGAATGATTGCCGGATTAAAGTCCGGAGTCCCTGTAAATTCTGATGAATGCTTCCAGCACGTCAGTTATGGTAAGCATCCCCGCCAATCGTCCCTCGCCGTCAACCACGCATAAACCGGACAGTTTCTTGTCGTGCATCAACTGGGCCGCTTCGATGATTTCGTCGTCAGGGGAAATGGTAAAAGGCTCGCTTATCATGGCCTCTTTGACCGGGATCTTGGATAAAAGGTAGTGGAGTTCCCACGTGTCCAGGGAAGTGGCTTTCCCCGGGGTGGATCTTCGTATCGAGTATTCTGTAAGCAGGCCGACCGGTTTGCCGTTGCGGATCACCGGCAGGTGCCTGATATTTTCTTCCTTCATGAGATGGATAGCCTCGATCAACGGGGCATCGTACTCGATGGTGACAGCATTCGTCATCCAGTCCGCTACCTTTTTCATAATTAGCTCCCTTTCTCACATTCCCAGAAATGCTTTTTTTACATGTTCATCGTTCAGCAAATTTTCTCCGGAACCGGTGAGCACCACTCTTCCGGTCTCCAGCACATAGCCGCGGTGGGCGATGCGCAAAGACTGGTACACGTTCTGCTCGACGAGAAGGATGGTCACCCCGTTTCTGTTTATCTCGGTGATAATGTCGAAAATGTTTTTTACCAGAAGGGGGGCCAGTCCGAGAGAAGGCTCATCCAGCAAAAGCATGCGCGGGTTTGACATGAGTCCCCGCCCAATGGCCAGCATCTGCTGTTCTCCGCCCGACAGCGTGCCGCCCAGCTGTTTCTCGCGCTCCTTGAGCCTCGGGAACAGGCTGAAGACCCATTCCAGATTTTTTTTGCGTTCTTTTCTGGCACCCTTGAGGAACGATCCCATGCGGAGATTCTCCAGAACGGTCAGCTCAGGGAATATCTTCCTCCCCTCCGGGACCAGAACCATGCCGCGGCCCACCACTTCATGGGACTGCATGTGCACAAGGTCTTCTCCGGCGAAAGAAATGGACCCGGAATCGGGTTTCAGCAGACGTGAAATATTTTTCAGGACCGTGGATTTCCCTGCGCCGTTGCTGCCGACAACCGTAACTATTTCACCGGCGTTTACATCCAGGTCTATATCCCAGAGGACCTTAAGTCCGTCGTAACTGAAATTGAGCCTTTCAATCTTCAGCATGTTTCTCTCCGACGCTTATCACCCGTGGCATTCTCCAAGATACGCGTCAATGACTTCCTGGTTATTTACGATTTCCTCCGGTGTGCCTTCAGCGAGTTTCTCCCCGGAATTCAAAACAACAACGCGGTCGGAGATCCGCATGATTGCTTTCATGTCATGCTCGATCACCATCTGGGTTACACCCTGTGCTTTTATGTCGAGTATGAGCCGGATTATTTCTTCGCTTTCGGCCGGGTTCAGGCCTCCCATGACTTCGTCCAGAAGCAAAAGCTTCGGCCGGGTGGCCAGTACACGCGCCATTTCCAGTTTTTTACGCTCGCCGATGGGGAGTCCTCCCGACAGGAAGCATGCCTTGTGGTCAAGTCGGACCACGGCCAGTTGCTCCATGGCAATATTCCTGGCCCTGGAGAGCGAGTTTGTCCGGCAAAGTGCGCCGACCATGACGTTGTCCAGAACGCTCATCTTTATCAGGGGACGAACCTTTTGCCAGGTTCTGGCCATGCCGAGCCGGCATACCTTGTGGGGCTGCAGCCCGTCAATTCTCCGCCCGTTGAAAAAAATGCTGCCGCGTGACGGGGGGTAGTATCCCGTTATGCAGTTGAACAAAGTCGTTTTTCCCGCGCCGTTGGGACCGATGAGACCAACGATCGTGCCTTCTTCAATTGAGAAGGAAACGTCGGAATTGGCCGCCAGCCCGCCGAAAAATTTGCTCACGTGTTTCAGTTCAATGATGGCCATCAGCTTTTTCTCCAGCCCTTGGCCGAGGCAGTTTTTCTGATGAATCCGAGGACTCCGTCTGGCATGAAAAGGATGACGACCACGACGAGGATCCCATAGATGAGGACGTGGGCGTGCGCCAGGTTTTCCTTAAGGAAGATGCCGGGAGGGGAATCTTCGTGCACGAGACCGGCATTGAAAAGCCACTGGGCGATGATATTGCTGCGCAGCGCCTCTGACAGGGGCACAAGGACCAATGCGCCCGCCACCGGGCCGAATATCGTGCCGATGCCCCCGATGATGCAGATGAGGACAATCTGGACCGACATGTCGAGAGAGAGAACCCCGCCCGGATCTATAAATCCGATGTAGACGGCGTAAAAGCTCCCCGCCAGCGATGTGAGCGCCGCGGAAATAACGAGGGCAAGGTTTTTGTACAGGTTCAGGCTGATGCCCAGGGAGTGGGCTGCGTCCTGGTCTTCGCGGATTGCCTGGAAATAATAACCGAGCTTTGAATGCTGCACCAGCCAGGTGATAATTACGGTCAGAATTGCAAGCGAGAGTCCGGTGTAATAAAACGGCGTCTTTGTCAGAAAGTCGGTTATCAGAATCGGACCGATTTTCAGCGGCGGGATTTCGGTGGCAAGAATACCCTCCGCCCCGTTGGTTGCATCCTTCAGGTTAAGGGCCGCCAGTCGTATGATTTCCGCGGCGGCTATGGATGCAAGGACAAAATAGGGACCCCGCAGCCGGAAGCAGATGGAACCGATAACCAGGGCAACGGCCGTGGCCGCTGCCACGCCGGCACACATTCCGTACCATGGCGGCACGTGGTGATACTGCATGAGCAGCATGGTGGTATATGCGCCCGTGCCGAAATATGCGGCGTGGCCCACGGAATACTGGCCGGTGTAACCCCCGAGGATATTCCAGCTTTCCCCCATAATTATGCTGAGAAACAACAGGATCATGATATGAAGGGCATACGGACTGCCGACCGCGGCGGGAAAAGCAAAGAGCACGACGAGAACTGCCGCGGCCGCGACAGCTTTTACGATATGTGATCCATGATTTCCAGGTGATGTTATTGCTGATCTCTTCATGGGAAAGGACCTCCCTCACATCCTTGATTTGCCAAGGAGACCGGAGGGCTTGAAAAGGAGAACCAGCAGGAACAAGACATAGACAAGAACTTCCTTCCATCCTGACGAGATATACAATGCTCCCATCGACTCCGCGATGCCGATGATGATTCCCCCGATGGTGGCGCCGATGACGCTGCCCATGCCGCCCAGCACGGTAATGACAAACGCCTTCAGGGTAAAGGTGCTGCCGATCTGCGGGAATATGTAGTAAGTGGGCGAAATCAGCGCGCCCGCCGTACCGGCCATTGCCGCGCCGAGTCCGAATGCGATCATGGACATTTTCTTCACGTTTATGCCCATGAGTTGGGCGGCATCCCGATCCTGGGCAGTGGCCCTTATTGCCTGGCCCATGTCCGTTTTCATCAGGAAAAGGTACAGAAGTACGGTCAGGACGACGGTTATGATAAAGGAAATGACGAGAGGTTCGGATACGGATATGCCGGCCAGATTGATGCTCTCCGAAGAGTAGGATGTCGTCAGTATCTTGTAATCGGATGTGTAGATGAGCATCACGGTGTTGCTCATTATCAGTCCAAGACCGATGGTTAGCAGGATCTGGTTCTGGGGGAGCGAATCGAGAATACGGTTGATGAAAACAAGCTGGAGAAAATTGCCGAAGAGGAACATTACCGGAATGCACAGCGCTACGGACGCAAAGGGATCGATGCCGCACAGGGTGAACAGGTTGTAGGTCAGATACATGCCGATCATCATGATATCGCCGTGGGCGAAGTTGATTATGCGCATGACGCCGAAAATGATTGTCAGACCGATACCGATCAGCGCGTATACGCCGCCTATGAGTATTCCGCTGATGAGCGCTTGCAAAAACTCGGACATTTACGTACTCCGGATGGTTAGTCAGAAGTCAGATTAGAAATTTTTGTTGATTATTTATTCTGACTCCTGGCTCCTGAATTCCCCGCGGCATGCCGCGGGGCGCCTGATCTACCGCCACTTGGGGAAAGGGTATACGGGCTTCCTTGTGGCGAACCTGACCGGGAAAACTGTTTCGTAATTTCCGCCCTGCAACTGCTGGACGAGCATCTGGTGGTTGTTCTGGTTCGTGAAACCGGCATAATCGGTAAATTTGACCTCGCCCATTATACCGTTCCACTTGCCTGCTCTAAGACCGATTCGGGTTTTTTCCCGGTCTCCCCCGGCCTTCGCCGCGGTTTCGGCCATAATCATCATCGACGCGTACGCACAGGCGGCATGATATGTGGGTTCCTTGCCGAACCTGGATATGTAGCGTTTGAAAAATTCCTTTGCGCCCGGCCAGTTCACGTCTTCCGTCCACTGGGTACAGGAGAGGACATAATTGGAAATTACTTTCTCGCGGGCGAATTCGGCCGTCGTGAAACCTGCCCCTCCGCCCAGGAACGCCTTGGGCTGAAGCCCCATTTCCCTTGCCTGCCGCATGAGGAGAATGGCGTCGGCGACGTACGAGACCATGAAAACCAGGTCGGGGTTTCTGGCCTTGATTTTCGCCAGCGTCGATCGGTAGTCGGGTGAGCCCTTCTGGTATGGTTCGTCGGCCACAACCTGAATTCCCTTTTTGGCGATATATTGCTTGGCGGTTCTTGTCGTCGACGTGCCGAAATCGGTATTCTCATATATGAAGGCAATGGTTTTGGGCTTGCCCAGAGTCAAGGCGGCGTCGATGAGAACCGACGCATAGACATCGGCCGGAGCATTCATCCGGTAGACCCACTTCAGACCTTGCCTGGTTATTTCTTCCTTTGCCGCCGCGGGCACGAGGAGGGGAGCCTTGTATTTTTCCGCAAGCCTTGCCACGGCGTTTGAGCATGCCGAAGTGTAAGGACCGACCACGCCGGAGACCCTGTCCCGGGTGACCAGTTTTTCCATGGCGCTCATGGCGATCTGGGGCTTTCCGGTATCGTCTTCCCAGACCAGGTCGACATTAATCCCTTTCTTTTTCAGGTCTTCCTGCGCCAGTTTGATGCCGTTGGTCAGGTTCTCGCCGATAGGGGCTTCGGGCCCGGTCATTGAGTTTATAACGCCTATCTTGACAGGGGCGGCGGGGGAGAGTGAGGGGACAAGGACAATGACGGCAAACAGCAGCGCCAGCATGCAGTTTTTCATCGTTCAAACCTCCTTTATGGTGTATATTTAATCGCAATCTCCCTGGGGAGAATTTTATCGTTTTAACGGTTACACGGCAATTATCATATTCGGAAATTAACCGGAAGCGGAATAGCGGGACAGCAATATCAGGTCATGGTTCCGAAGGGACCGGTAGTTTGCCGTGTTTAATGAAAATGTGCGGTGTTCCCGAAAGAATGAGATATATAACATGTCTGAAAATAAATCCAGTAAAAATCGGTTATTATTGATTGTTTATAATATACGCCAAATATGATTTAAATATACCGGCTATTATGCCTTCGTCAAAGAAGAGGTAAAACAGTGGGATATAGAAATCTTGGAGAATGTGTAAAAGATCTGGAGAAGCATGGCCATTTGCTCCGCGTCGACCGCGAAATAGACCCCGAGCTTGAAGTCGGGGCGGTCCAGCGCAGGGTGTTCCGGGCAGGGGGGCCGGCGCTCCTTTTCACTCGGGTCAAGGGTTGCCGGTTCCCCATGCTGGGCAACCTGTTCGGCTTGCCGGACCGTTGTCGTTTCCTTTTCCGCGATACCCTGGATGCAATCGGAAAAGCATTCCGGCTCAAGGCCGATCCCGCGTTGATTTTGAAAGACCCGCTCGGATTCCTTGCCCTGCCGTTACATGCCCGTCACCTGTCCCCGAAAATGGTCAGGAAAGGCCCGATTATCTCCAACGGGGTTTCCATTGCGCAACTCCCGCAACTGAAGTCGTGGCCGAATGATGGCGGAGCATTCATTACGCTTCCGCAGGTTTATACGGAAAGTCCGGCAGAACCCGGCTGGAGGAACTCAAACCTGGGGATGTACCGGATCCAGATTTCAGGCGGCCGATACGCCTCCAATGAGGAAGTCGGCATGCATTACCAGATCCACCGCGGCATCGGCGTTCATCATGCAGAGGCCATCGGCATCGGCGCGCCGCTCCGCGCGAACGTATGGATAGGGGGGCCTCCGGCGCTGACCATGGCCGCGGTCATGCCTCTTCCCGAAGGACTGCCGGAACTGGCATTTGCCGGTGTGCTTGGCGGCAGGCGCATCGAAATGGTCAATCTTCCCGGCCTGCTGCCGTTTCCGGCCGAGGCCGATTTCTGCATAACCGGAGTTATCGACCCTTTCCGGACACTCCCTGAGGGCCCTTTCGGCGATCATCTCGGCTATTACAGCCTGTGCCACGATTTTCCGGTCCTCAGGGTGGAAAACGTTTTCCATCGGGACGGCGCGATCTGGCCATTCACCACGGTCGGCAGGCCGCCCCAGGAAGATTCGGTCCTGGGCGCCCTTATCCACGAACTGACCGGACCGCTGATACCCGCGGTGATACCGGGAGTAGACGCGGTTCACGCGGTAGACGCGGCCGGCGTGCATCCGCTCCTCCTGGCGGTCGGCCGGGAACGTTACGTCCCTTATGCACCGGAGAAAA
>DASRZQ010000213.1:0-5509 GCA_035686205.1 Geobacteraceae bacterium | reverse complement strand
TCTCCTGACACGAAGCCACTGCAATACACAAATACGTTGCGGCGGCTTCGTGACTCTTATCAATTTCCGGAAAGTTAGGTTTTCACTTCCGGAACCTCCTCGATAAAAAGGCTTATCTTTACACGCCAGACGATGTAATTGAGCGATCTTGTTTTGGTTGCTTCTTATGATACGATTGACAGTGAAGCCTTCCCTTCATGAACGGATGAACTAGAATAAATGGTCTGAGCAGTATCCTGACGGCATTTTCTTCAGATCATCACCGTGTATTTCCGGTTTGAAGGCCGCAGGTTGCTACAAAACAAACGGAATTGCAAAGAAAGGAGGTAATGACTATGGCAGAAGAGGAAAGAGGACCCTCCGGGGGCAGGATTTTAATTTCTCTTTTGGCCGGCATGGCTGTCGGTTCGGGCCTGGCCTTATTGTTCGCACCGAAGAGCGGGCGGGAAATAAGGGAACAGATGAAAGACCTCACTGATGAAGCAGCAAGCAAGATAAGGGAATATACTTCGGAGGCTCAGGGAAGAATTAAATCCGCTTTCGAAGAGGGCAAGGCACTGATACTGGAGAAAAAAACGGTAATCGGTTCGGCGATAGTGGCAGGTAAGCAGGCCATGGAAAGAGAGCGAGAAAGATTGAGCGAAGAAGCATGAAGGCTTCCTTAAAATAAATGCCTGTCTATACCCGGTTCTGAGGATTTTGACACGGTTCAATAATCTGAAAAGCGATTTAATTGCAGCCGTTTCAACCCAATGGAATACGTTGAAGCTCCACACTTCTGCCGTTAGCGGTTATTCATGTTATAATTTAAACCATTGAGGCTTGCAAAAAAAATGGCTCAGTTAAAATTTGGTGTTGATATTTGTCATATCCTAAAAGTTGCGATATCATTTGCCACTTCAACGGAGGGTGGCAAATGACAACCAAATTATACCAAGACATTCTGAACGATATCGAAAGGCTGGATTCAGAGGAAATATACAAGTTATTTAATCGGTTGAAATCTATCCTACATCCCGGAAAACCACACATCAGCCAGTTCGTCGGGGATGTCAGGGAATCCAAGTTCAGTACCGGCATCCTGTGCCCATACTGTAGCGGGGACAAAATTGTGCGTAACGGGAAATTTAAAGGGCGACAAAGATATCTTTGTAGAGAATGTTCGAGGACATTTAACGACTTCACAAACACACCAATGCAGAGAACTCACCTACCTGACAAGTGGATGCCGTACCTTGAATGGGTAATTAAAGGACTTTCCTTGCGTAAGGCCGCTGAAGAAATTGGTGTTACCCATGTCACTTTGTTCTATTGGCGGCACAAGATACTTGAAGCCTTGAAAAATCTTGATGTTGATCGGTTCGATGGCATCACGGAATTTGATGAAACATATTTTCTCTATTCAGAGAAAGGCCGCAGGAATATATCTGACAGGAAGGCGCGTCATAGAGGCGGCAAGGCCAAAAAGCGCGGCATCAGCAATGAACAAGTCGGTGTCCTGGTAGTTTGTGATCGACAGAAGAAACACATGGTTAAAGTCGCAGGAAGTGGCAGGATCAACGCCGCCACATTGGCAACAATGGTTGACGGCAAGCTTGGTGAAAACCTTATTCTGTGCAGTGATGCTGATACCGCTATCAAATCCTTTACAAAGGAGCACAACATTGAACATGTTGAGCTGAATGCCAATAAGAAACAGCGAGTTAAACAAGGCATCTATCATATTCAGAACGCCAACTCATTCCACAAGCGCTTAAAAGACTGGATGTCCCGCTTCAACGGTGTTGCTACCAAGTATTTGGACAATTATCTTTCATGGTTCAGATTTATAACTATGACGATGTACGAAGCGATGGTGGCAAAACAGAAACAAATGTTAGTAAAGGCATCACAATTTAAAGTGAATGCAACATGCGAGTCGTTACGTGTTGAGCAATGGTGTAAGGCATGACCCATAGTTTATTTTGCTCGAAATGGGTATGCCTATTTCGCTTCTCTTTCTTGCAGCATTAGCAGGTGCTAGTTTCAGCCGCTAGCACTGCGCCGGTTGAGGATGGCGAAGCCTCCGGCGAAGATCAGGATGGAGAAGACAATCGTGGAAAAAATTACCGGCGCCAGGTTTTCCATGTTCGGCACACCACTATACAGAGGCAGGGTCGATAGCACACCGGCGGCCAGGCCGCGGGGGATGGAAACCATCACAAGTTTCTGTTGTTGCGGCGTAAAGCCTCCCCTCCATAGCGACAGGAGCACCGATGGGATGCGGGCAATCACCAAAACCACCGCCAGTCCTGCGCCAATGATAATAAACTTGAGTTCGGTTGGAAAGAGCAGGCCGATCAGGAAGAAGAAGAACGTCTTCACGAAGAAAGTCAACTGGGAGTGGATTATCATCGCCGATTCGTCGTTACGGAATTCGCTGGATTCGATCCGCTCATAGAGCTTTGGGAGAAGGTCCGAGGCATTGCCGATCAGCAGGGCACAGACCAGTACGCCAAGCGCGCCGTTCCCCCCGGTCAGGGTCACAACGCTGTAGACGATCAGGAACCAGGCGATCAGGACAGTGTAGGCATGCCCCTTCCCCTTGAGATGTGGCATAAACGGCAGGTAGATCAGTCCGCCGACTGCACCGATGCCCATGCCGAAGCCAGCAGCCTTGGCCAGCGCCAGAAATGGATAGGCGGCATGGACCTTCCCCAGGAGGATGATTTCGATCATGACGATTGTCACCACCACGCACAGTGCATCGGTAGAGCACGATTCGACTTCAAGCAGCCGCGCGACCCGTTGATCGACCATGCCTCCTGCCATGGTCGGAATGACGACCATAGAACTGGTGCCGCCGATAATGGCCCCACCCATGATGAGGATTTCGAGTGGAGCAGGTCTCATAATATTGAATTCAATCAATACCAGAGCGTAAAGGCAGGTGGCGAACACCGAGAAGAAGAACCCTGCCAGCCCGAGTTCCAGCGCCCGCGGTGCCGCGTCGGCGACGTCGGCGATGCGAAACTTCAGACCGCCGCCTAGGAGAATGATAATCAGGGCGAGGGCTCCGAAGAAAGGGAGGGCCGGGGTGAGGACCTCCGGCTTGATCATTTTGAACACTGGTCCCGCGACAATCCCCGCGGCAACCAGCCAGATCATGTCAGGGATGCCGGTGCGGGAAAAGATGAATTCGCCGAGGGCTCCGAGCAGGAGCAGGACAGCGAGCATCAGGGTCATTTGCACGACTGGATCCATCAGAGGGCCTCTTTTGGTGGGATTAGGATTAGGATTGTTCCTTGCCTGATGTCTCAGTTACATGGAAACGTATACTCTTTCTTAATTAATTATACTGTACGTGAACAGATTCTCAATCCACCCTCCTGCAACTGACCTTCCCAAAGATGATTATTTTACTCACAATCAACACTGGTTTTTAACAGAGCCAAAAAAATAAACACTTTTCAACAATAATGTCTAAACTGGAACATCATTCTCTCCTTTTTTTCTGACCTTTTTGCCCGCAGGAGCCTTTTTAGCAGGGGTTCTCTTTTTAGGTAAAGTTACAGCCGGCTTTTCAGCAAGTATTTCCATAGATTCTTCCGGCTTTGATTCTTCCGTTTTTTTCAAAATAGATTCAGCAGGTTTTTCGATCACCAATTCGGCTTTTTCTTCTTCAGTTTTTTCAACAACTTCAATTCCAGCGGGTTCAACTGTTTCTTCAGTTGGTTCCACCACCGGAGCAGGTGCCTCCTGTTCCGAAACGGCTTCTGGTGCCTTTGTTGGAACTACTTCTCCGACTTTCTCAGGCTCCTTTGGTTTCGGCACGGCAGCGGTAGCCACTTCTTTTGCCCCTTCAACAATACCGACCGCCAGACCTCGCGTCGTACGCACGGTTGTTTTGCCGATTGCGGATGCCGACTCTATTGCCCCGGTTACAAGCGCCTTTGCGACTTCCTCCAGGTTTCCGCCAACCTCTTTGGTCGCTTCGATCACCCCGTCTGAAGTGGCCTTGGCGATTTGCGCCACATCCCCTCCGATTTCGGAGACTTCCTTGACAGCGCATCTGAAAGTCTGGTCGGCGGCAGTCACAACGTTTCCCCCAACATCATGCACCCCCATGATGATTCCCCTGGCGACGTTTTTCGAGGTCGACGCAAGGCCTATACCTATTTCCTCCACGGCATCTATGGTTCCTTTCAGGACATCTCTCGTTACGTTTACGAATGCGCCTGCAATCAGGCCAGCGGCCCTCAATGTCGAGGATACGGTGTTTCTCACCAGGTCCGTTATTGCCCCCTGAATCTCGTTTGCCCCTTTCATTGTATCGATCAGCTTTTTCTTGATCGTAACATCGGTCCTTTCAGCCTCCAGGTGTTCACTCCCGGTTTCCGTTTCCATAAACCGACTCCTTTGCTTTATTGAGAAGTTTATCAACCTCAGTTCGAACTTTCACGTAAGGAGATGAGTACCGCGGGGCTCTTCTCCTCGGAAGAGACCCCGCTTGCGACAGCAGCAACATGCTTTTTAACTGCTTTCCCCGCGACATGGTCATGTGCGGTTTCGCTTAGGCTTGAGGATGAGGTGTTTTTGGTTTCGGGAGAGCGGCGCCGGCAACATCCTTGACCCCTTCCACCACGCCTACCATGATTTCCCTGATGGTGCCGATTGCGGAACTACCTATGGCGCCTGCCGCTTCGATGGCTCCGGTAACAACCACTTTTGCCACTTCCTCCAGGTTCCCGCCGATCTCCTTTGTTGCCTCCAGAACGCCGTCAGCGGTTCTTCTCGCCACCACGGCCACATCACCACCCACTTCGGCAGCCCCCTTGACGGCTTCCCTGACGGTTGTGCCCGCAACCGAAATGACATCTCCACCAACGTCGCTTGCTCCCATGATGATGCCTTTAGCAACACTTTTCGTGCTTACCGTTAATCCCGTACCGACTTCTTCAGCCGCGGCTATAGCTCCCTTGAGAACGTCTTTGGTTACGTTCACACCTTCACCTGCAACTGAACCCGTTGCCTGGAGAGTATTGGAGACCGTATTCCTGACCAGAGTGACAATCTCCGCCTCAATCTCGTTTATCCCCTTGAGGCTGCCGACAATCCCCTCTTTCACTGTTGTTCCCGCCTTGCCCATGCGACCCGCGGCTTTTTCTTTCCCAGCCGCCTCTTCCCTGGTGATTTCCTCTTCCATGGAAAAACCCCCTTTCTTTTCTTACGAGCGAATTCCTTATGCGCGTGCATGTTTGAACAATTCACAGGTCTTCAGGAAAATGCTGAGGTGTTTTCCTACTTTGTCTGGAAGAAATAAGTATACAAGGATCCCTTTGACTTTCTATGAGGAGTGCTATGTGGCAGTGCCCTGCTCCACGTCCATTCCTGCACCAGTTCCTCCGGCGGCAATTTGTTCTTCGGCCAATTCAGCCTTTGCTTCCGCATAGACGTCCTCTATAAATTCCCCGGCTTCAGTAACTGCTTCCTTACCTTTTTCGTATAATGTTATTCCACCTTTAACGGC
>DASRZQ010000212.1:0-10291 GCA_035686205.1 Geobacteraceae bacterium | reverse complement strand
AGGTGCTCCAGCTTCGATTCCTCGTGGGCGTGGGCGCGCATGACGAGCAGATCGATATTCATCTCCCTGACCAGGCTGGGTATTATCTTGGCCGGATCGCCTTCCTTGACCAGGCTCTGAATATTGAGCCCCTTCGTCCTTTCATTCTCTATTATTTTTTCCAGGTCGCCTTCAGCTTCCTTGATGACCCTTTTGTATGATTCGTCAAGCGAGATCATGGGCAAATTGAAACCTTCGTAGCCGAAAGGGTTATGCTCGACATGGATGACGTAAAGTTCGGCTCCGTACTTGTGGGCCATGGAAACGCCGTAATCAACGACTTTTCGGCAGGTTTTCGTCACTCCGGTAGCAACAAGTATGCGTTTGATCTTATCCATGGTGTTCCTCCAGTCGATGGGATTCCTTCTGGTAAAACTATATCACGGTAATTAATCCTATCAAATTACACCGTACTCCGGACGCCCGCTTCCCTCCCGCTCAGGAAATTTTTAAATAACCGGGCAGAAAGATTTTGAATAGGGAATCTTATTCGAGATAACCTGTGTATGGATTATCTCCTACGACTATGGCGTTGTGGTAAACTGATGATACAGGAGCACGCGCGGCGGGAAATCAAAACAAGGAGCAAGAAATGATAGAGATCATGCAAGGTATGCCGGAAAACATCGTGGCAGTGAGCGCCAGCGGAAAGGTGACCGGGGAGGACTATGACAATGTGCTCATCCCCGCTATTGAGGATAAACTCAGGAAACATGGGAAAATTCGCGTTCTCTACACGCTGGACTCTGATTTTACGGGCTTCACTGCCGAGGCGATGTGGGACGACGCGAAGATCGGCTTAAAGCATCTTACGGCATACGAAAAAGTCGCGGTTGTTTCCGACGTGAGCTGGGTAGTCAGTGCCGTGAAATTTTTTTCTTTCATTATGCCGTGCCCGGTAAAGACATTCGGTTATGGCAAGCTGTCGGAAGCAAAGAGCTGGATATGTGAATGAACAGTTCCGGCCGACGGATGCCTTAGTTGAAAGGAATTGGACCTTTTTTCAGCGGGTCGTCTGTAGCCTCAGTTGTTTTCAACGTGCACATCTTCCTCCGTGGGTACATTTACCTCCGAAGACAGAAGCAGCGTGGGCGGGATCTCCTGTACCCCGAGTATCTTGACGAGTTGGTTCAGCCCGTCCGCGATTCGGACCAAGTCTTTATCAGCCAGCGGCTCCAGCCCCCTGACAAGCAGCCCCTGGGCCACCTCGGGCGCCCTGTTCACTATACCTTTTCCAAGATCGGTCAAATCTATTTCCACCACCCTGCGGTCTTCCCGTGATCGTGTCCTGGTGACCAGTCCCCTTGCTTCCAGCCGGTCCAGTATTCCCACGACCGTCGCCGGGTGGAGATACATCCTGCGGGCAAGTTCAGACACCTTGATCGGCGCGGCATCGGCAAGAACCTTGATTGCCCACAACTGGGGGCCCGTCAGCCCCGTTTCCCGCTCCGCCTTTTTCGAGTATTCGTTCACCGCCTGGAAAACCCGGCGCAGATTGTCAATAATATCCGCAACCATTTTCGCCTTGGACATAAATTTTCCCTCCCCCTAAAAAAGCAATTGACAAGAATATGTTTGTGTACAAATAATATGTAGCAAAACGTTTGTAGCACAAACAATCACATTGCGACAATTAAAATAATTTTCCAAACTTTATCATAATTTTATGAAGTGAACACTGCGAGAGGCAAGTAGTGTATTTATCAAAAAGGAGGCAAGCAATGAAGAAAAATGCGGTTGGATTTTTGTTGGCTGCCGGATGCCTGTCATTGATGGCGAACGGTTGCGCCAAGCAGGAACTGGTCAAGAAAGACGAATCGATCGCTCCTGCCGCGAATACAGCGACTACGCCGGTCGGGAACAAAGAAGTCAAAGTCCCCGCCGAAAAAACAACCCCCGTTCAGGAATCCACTCTAAATGAGAATGCAAAGCAGGCTCTGAACAAGGAGCAGTTGCAGGCCGCGCTGGAGAAAATCTACTTCAGCTTTGATGCGTCCGAACTGGATGATACCGCACGCGCTACCCTTGCCAAGGACAGCAAGCTGCTCCAGAAGGATTCCGCGATCAAGGTACGCATAGAGGGAAATTGCGACGAGCGGGGTTCGGCCGAGTATAACCTGGCGCTTGGAGAAAAGCGTGCAAAAGCCGCGGAAAAATATCTGGAAACTATGGGCATTCCCGCCGCCAGTCTTTCGACAATCAGCTATGGCAAGGAAAAGCCCTCAGATCCCGGTCATGACGAAGCCGCATGGGCCAAAAACCGAAGAGATGAGATCGTAGTTCAGTAAAGGATGAAGGCAAGAGCTGCGATGAAATTCTGCCTGGGAGGGGACAATCCCTTTCCAGGCTTTTTTTGGTTGCAGACAAAAATCCAGAGGAAAAATGAAAAAGAAAATCTACGAAGAGGTCACCCTTTTCGCCAGTGTCGTCAAATGGACAGCGTACGCCTCGATTGTGGGTGCGCTTTCCGGACTGGCAACGGCCGGCTTTCTCAGGTCGCTGGCCTGGACGTCGGGACAGTTGGGCAGGTATCCCTTTTACTACTTCATATTGCCGCTGACCATAGGGGCAAGCAGTTTTCTCGTCAAATGGCTGGCTCCTGATGCCGAAGGGCACGGAACGGAAAAGGTTATCGAAGCCGTCCACAAACGCATGGGAAAAATCCAGTTGAGGGTAGTGCCGGTTAAGCTCGTAGCGACAGTCATAACCCTTGCCAGCGGAGGCTCGGCGGGGAAGGAAGGGCCGTGCGCCCAGATCGGTGCAGGGCTGGCTTCGGGATTCGGAGATTTACTGCGTCTGGATAACGTTGATCGTCGCAAGCTGGTTATCTGCGGCATCAGCGCAGGATTCGCCACAGTCTTCGGAACGCCGGTAGCCGGGGCGCTCTTCGGGATCGAAGTGCTGGTGCTTGGCCGGATGCTGTATGACGTGCTTTTCCCTTCTTTCGTGGCCGGAATCGTCGGCTACCATGTCGCGACAATGGTAGGCATCACCTATGGCTGGCATGCGATTCCGGTCATTCCCAACCTCACGGGGAGCAGTTTTATGGAGATGGTCCTCCTGGGAATGTGGTGCGGGCTGATCGCCCTGTTTCTAATCGAATCAATGAAATTCAGCCACAGGATGTTCGACCGGCTTCCCGGCCATTACCTGCTGAAGGCCGTTCTCGGAGGGGGACTCCTTGTCGTAATCGGCAAATTCATTTCCCCCGTCTATCTCGGGTTGGGGCTTGATTCAATCGACAAGGGACTCGGCGGCGCCGTTCTTCCGGCAGGGTCTTTCTTCTGGAAAAGCATCGCCACCTCGATCACGCTGGGCTGCGGTGGAAGTGGCGGAATCGTCACCCCCATCTTTTTCATAGGGTCGTCCGCGGGCAACCTGTTCGCGAGAATCTTCCACGAACCTTATCTCGCGGCATTTTCCGCCATCGGCATGACCGCTCTGCTGGCGGGCGCCGCCAATACTCCCATTGCCGCATCCGTCATGGCCATCGAGATGTTCGGCCCCGGCATGGCGCCCCATGCTGCTGTAGCCTGCATGGTAAGCTTTCTCATCGTCGGTTACCGGAGCGTCTATCCCAGCCAGGTGCTGGGCATCCAGAAAAGCGCATCACATAAAATGGCGACCGGGGTGCCTATCGGAGAAGCGGGCTATGCCGAATTTGTGCGGCGCGACAAATCCTTGCTCGGCCTGGTCGGGAGAGCCATAAACAGAATTCGCCGCAAAGACGGCTCCGAATGACCGCTATTCCTCCGAGTACCTGAAAATCGCACGGCGCCTTTGCCGGGAAGCAGGGTCATTTCTTCTCCTGCCTCCTGCAAAAAAACTTTCGAACATGTACATGCATTCCGACGCGAAAGAGTAAAAAGGCGCAGGAATGAAAAACCAGTTATTCACATCCGAAATAGCGCATCCTTTTAATGAAATGATATGGGAAACATGAACAAACTGCTGTCTCTGCTGGTATTATTCTCCTGCCTTGTCGGTGCCTTCCCTTCACATGCCGCGCCGGCCGTCATGGTCGGAGCAAAGGTCCTCCACGACTGTGATTATTCGATGTTCCGGAGTAAAAATATCGGTCTGATTACCAATGACTCGTCAGTTGTGGAAGGCGTTCATCTGGCCGACATGATGCATGCCTGCGGCAAGGTGAGGCTTGCCGCGCTGTTCGCACCGGAACACGGTCTTCGCGGACTCAGGGAGGATGGGGAGAGATTCGCGGGAAGACTGGATAAACAGACGGGTGTGCCGGTATACAGTCTTTACGGAAAGGTAAATAAACCGACCCCGGAGATGCTGCGCGGGCTTGATTTCCTGCTTTTCGACATCCAGGACATCGGCGCCCGCTTCTACACTTTCATCTCGACCATGGGACTTGCAATGCAGGCGGCCGCGGAGGAGCACATCCCGTTTGTCGTCCTTGACCGCCCCAATCCGCTCGGCGGCGAATACTTCGCAGGCCCCGTCCTGGAAACGGGATGCCGCTCGTTTACGGGTGAATATGCGATCCCGGCCGCCCACGGTCTCACGGTCGGCGAACTGGCTCTCATGATCAAGGGAGAACGGATGTTGCCGGGCCTGGACGGGCTGGACCTGCGGGTAATCAGGATGGAAGGGTGGCGAAGGAGCATGCGCTGGTCCGATACCGGACTGGAGTGGGTAAGGACCAGCCCGAATATCCCCGACTTCGAGACGGCACTCCTTTACCCGGGAATCTGTTTTTTTGAAGGGACCGCGGCCAGTGTGGGGAGAGGCACGCCGGAACCGTTCAAAATGGTCGGCCTGCCGGGAATAAATGCCGGCAAAATTGCCGAGCAACTGAACTGCAGGAATCTGCCGGGCGTCAGATTCGAGGCCGTATTGTTCACTCCTCGCAGTATTCCTGGCATGAGCAGTTGCCCGAAGTATCAGAACCGGGAGATACCTGGAATCAAAATCGAAATTGTTGACTACCATGTGTATCAGCCGGTGGAAACCGGCATTCATCTTCTCTGCGCTCTTTACGGTTCCCTCGGTAAAGGGGAGCGGGAACATTTCTTCCGGCAAAAGGGGTTCGACGAGTTGGCAGGTTCGGACAGCCTTCGGGAAGCAATAGAAAATGGATCTTCGCCTGAAGAGATCATAACATCATGGAAAGGGGGACTAGAGCATTTTTCGGAGAAACGGAAAAAGTATCTCCTTTATTTCAATGACTCTGATCCCCAGATGTTGAAATGACGATCTGTCCACCAATCCTTCATTACCTGTTTGATCCAGGTCCGGTTGTTTCAAGTTCTTTATCTGGTAACATATCAATAGTCCGGTACGGAGGTTTGAATTTTTTCATATTGAATGCAACCGCTCCGGAATGTGCAGAGAGATGGATTTATACCAAGTTGCAATCAAACGATTTACAGACATGTCATGTCGAACAAAGAGAGACATTTTTGACAAGCGCGTTCAAGATTTCTCGCTTGAGCTCGAAATGACAATGAATTGAATGCAGCTTGGTATTAAAGATTAGGCAAGGAGGGGTGTATGAAGTTTCGACTGATTATTCTGGCGATTTCGAGTGCTTTCGCGGCAACCGCCGCAATGGCACAGGTATGCGTCGACTGCCACAAGAAGCTGACCCCGAATATCGTCAAGGACTGGCAGCTGAGCAGGCACAGCAAAAACAATATCAGCTGCTCGGATTGCCATGGCGATATGCACAAGTCGGCAAAGGACGTGGCCAAGGCGAGAATCCCGACGGCGGACACCTGCGCCGGCTGTCACCCGGATCGGGTGGCCCAGTTCAAGAGAGGGAAACATGCCGCGGCATGGGCCGCCATGAACGCCATGCCGACAATCCACTGGCAACCGATGGAACTGATTGAGGGGATGAAAGGTTGCGGCGGCTGTCACAAGATCGGATTGAAAAGCGAACAGGAAATTGTCGCGCTGAAGAAAGGCGGTTCAGGGTTTGGTTTCGCTTCCTGCGACGCCTGCCATACCCGGCACACATTCTCCGTGGCTGAAGCAAGGCAGCCGCAGGCTTGCCAGACCTGCCACATGGGTTTCGACCATCCACAGTGGGAGATGTTCTCGGGGTCGAAGCACGGCGTGCGGTTCCTGCTGAAGCAGGCCAAGGCCATTCCGGCCGATTCCGCCGCCCCCACCTGCCAGACCTGCCACATGCAGGGCGGCAACCATGAAGTCAGGACGGCCTGGGGATTCCTCGCCGTACGGCTGCCGATGCCCGAAGATAAGCAGTGGGCAGCGGACCGCGCCACAATTTTGCAGGCGCTCGGCGTTCTCGATCCGGACGGCAAGCCCACAGCACGGCTGGATGTGGTGAAAGCCGCCGACGTGGCCCGGTTGACCCAGGATGCATGGCAGAAGGAGCGCGACAAGATGGTCAAAACCTGCAACAAGTGCCACTCCGCCAACTTCGCCCGGGGCGAGCTGAAAAAGGGCGACGAGATGATAAAAGACGCCGACCACCTGATGGCGGAAGGGATCCGGACGGTCGCGGCCTTGTACAAGGACGGGATTTTGCCCAAACCGAAGAACTACGCCTATGCGTTTCCGGATCTCCTGACCTTCAACGACGCGCCGACGCCGATCGAGCAGAAACTGTTTATCATGTACCTGGAGCACCGCATGCGTGCCTTCCAGGGGACATTCCACGCCAACCCCGATTACGCGCTCTGGTACGGCTGGAACTCGATGCAGAATGATCTGGTGGAGATCAAGGCCATGGCTGACGACATGCGAAGGTTCCACAAGCTGGGAGCGAAGTGATGTTCAGCCGAAAATAGGGTGTGCATAAACCGGCAGATATAAAAATCTTTAAGTGAGGAACGGAAAAGACCCCCGAAACAAGATCGGGGGTCTTTTTTATATTTGACTGCCGTTCATACCTGGTATTTTTCATTATGGCGAGACATCATGTACCGGAATCAATCTTTTTTGACAATAATTATTTTGCGTTATATATTGCGCATTGATTGAAGTATTTTTATAAAAAATGAAAACCGGACGGACCGGACTGGAAGACGGACAGGTCCTTCGCTCATTAAAGAATCGGGTTCCAGCATTTCTCGTACGTCACAGTACGTAAATTCAATCTGCAAGAAGGAGGGAAAAAGAGAATGGATTGGTACATTGGAGTGCTGAAAAAGTATGCGGTGTTTGAAGGCAGGGCTAGACGGAAGGAATATTGGATGTTTTTTCTCTTCAACGTCATCATTTCAGTCGCCATCGGTTTCGTTCTGGGCTTTATTGGAGGGATGCTCGGCATCGGAACCTCTTTGAGCACACCGGTCAGCACCATTTATTACCTGGCCGTGATTATTCCCAGTATTGCCGTTGGAATCCGCAGGATGCATGACATCGGCCGGAGCGGCTGGTGGATTCTCGTTCCCGTCGTCAATCTGGTGTTCGCATGCATGGACAGCCAGCCAAGCAATAACGAGTATGGTCACAATCCCAAGGCCGCCTGACGCTTGACTGAATACTGACAGAAAATAGGGGGCGGGCTGCTTTTCCGGAGAAAGCAGCTTGTCCCCTTTTTTTCCCCGGCCAGTGCCCGGAGTAGGGAACGCTTTTGAATTTCTTGAATTTCGCTTTCGATCAGAACAAGGACCAACAAAATACGTCAGGTCAGGGCAGTCCGCAGTCGTACCTTTTGAAGTCGACAGCTGGAATTGGGGTGCCTTTCTCCTGCACAGGGATCAAAGGAAAAGGGAGCCGTCTATTTGGAAGCGGTTAAAAAGATGGGGCAATGGAGTATCGTAAATATAGTTCTTGAAGAGTAAGGCACCGGCAGAAGAGTCTATCTCAACCATTGATTCTCCCCTTCATGATGTCAATGGAGTATCAAAAATATGGGATTTCGAAACCGCGCTCCTGTATTCCGGCATGGAAAGCGGAGCTTGAGCGTTTTGCCGGGATGCGCGAAAAGTATCCGCTCTATTGATATGAACAGTTGGTAATCCTCCGCACTCACTAATCTGCTTCTTGTCCGCATATTACCTGACAGACAATCCCGCACGTCAAGCCATCTTTTCTCTGACAAAGACGAAGACAATATTTGCTTTCCGTATAAAGGATATTCCGCCGCCGCGGACGATTTAGTCCGCATCCTGCAAACAACCCGGAATTTGACATGTTATACATTACCGGTATCCTCTTTTGTACTGTATCCGTCTTTTTTGAACCTTCGGAATGACAGCAAAGGAGGCTTTATCCATGAGCGGCAAAACGGCCCGTCTGATCTTCTGGCTCGGGACATTGTCGTCGGCCGTGATTTTTCTCTGGCTGACGTACGATTTCCATCGCCAGACACCGAGGTATACCCAGGTCGACAAACTGAGTGAAGATGTCGTGGCCGGTAAGAAGGTCTGGCAGAAGTACAACTGCAACGACTGCCATACCATCCTCGGCTTCGGCGGCTACTACGCGCCGGACATGACGAAGGCGTTTTACCGGCTCGGGGAGAACAATATCGTCTCCATCGTCATGCATCCGGAAGACGTCTACCGCAATTCATTCCGCAAGATGCCACACCTGGGGGTAACTGAACGGGAGGCGAAACAGCTGGTAGCTTTCCTCAAATGGGTCGGCACCATCGACAACCGCCACTGGCCGCCCCAGGACGAGAAATACGTAAAGGCGTACCATCTGCGGGAAGTCAGAGCCCATCAGCTGGAGAAGGTCGATATCGTCATGGGAGCGTGCGGCGGCTGCCACAGCTTCGAAAACCAGGGAAGGAACATAGCGGGTGACTTCAGCGACATCGCGAAGCGGATTACCTTTGACCGTGAAACATTGATCAAATACATACTCGATCCCCAGTCGGTCGTGCCGGGCATCGGCATGCCTCCCCAGAACGTGAGCAGGGAAACGGCCGCTCTCATCGCCGATTTCGTGCTCGCGCTGAAGATCCCCAAGGAGGTGCGACCATGATACGTTTCGAAAGCCAGCGTGTTTCCCTCTGGTATATCCGGCTCGCCCTCTGCCTCTTCTGCCTGCAGGTGGTAATGGGTCTGTGGCTCTCCATCAATTACGCCTTCACCCTTCCCCAGTGGCTCGTGGATGTCTTCGCCTTCAACACGGCCCGCGCCATACACACCAATCTGCTCGTCGCCTGGATGCTGCTCGGTTTCATGGGCGGCGCCTATTTCATCCTTCCCATGGAGTGCGACCGTGAGCTGTTCAGCACGAAAATCGCATGGGTGCAGCTCATTCTCTTCGCCGTGACCGCCGTGACCGCGGTGGTCGGTTTCCTGTTCCGCTGGACCAAGGGGAGGCCGCTCCTGGAAATCCCGTTCCCCCTCAACGGCCTGATCGTCGTGGTAGCCCTCCTGTTCGTCGCCAACGTGGCACTGACGATCCTGAAATCGAAGGAAAAGTCCGCCCTCCAGTGGATGCTGCTGGGAGGGGTGACATTTCTCGCGCTGCTCTACCTGTTCGGCATGCCTTTCTACAAGAATCTGAATACCGATTATTATTACTGGTGGTGGGTCATCCATCTCTGGGTGGAAGGGGCATGGGAGGTCGTTACCGCGGCAATCGTCGCCTTCATCATCATGGAAGTAACCGGGGTGGAACGGAAGGTTGTCGAGAAATGGCTTTATGTGGAAACCGGCCTGTTCCTGTTTACCGGGATTGTCGGCACCGGCCACCATTACTACTGGCTTGGCGCCCCCAATTACTGGCTCTGGTGGGGCGGCGTGTTCAGCGCCATGGAGCCCCTTCCCATCGTCCTCATGGTTGTGGACACCTGGATGCATGTCCGGGAACGCAAGAATCCGATCATCAATCCCCTCACCTGGACATACATAGTCGGACTCGCCGTATATCACCTGGTCGGGGCCGGCGTATGGGGGTTCATCCACACTCTGCCCCAGATCAACTATTATACCCACGGCAGCCAGGTAACAGTCTCCCACGGCCACATGGCCTTTTTCGGGGCATACGGGCTCCTGAACCTGACCATCTTCTACTTCGCCCTGCCCCGGCTCAAGAATATCCGGAAATACCGGGATACGGCCGGCAAATGGGGATTCTGGATCATGTCGGTCGCCATGTTCTTCCTTGGGCTTACATTCGGCGTGGCAGGCATCCTCCAGACCTACCTGGAACGGTTCCTGGACATCGGCTACAGCACCGCCCACATCACAATGATGTTCTGGTTCCGGATCGCCTTCTCCATCGGTTTGGTGTTCCTCTGCGGGGTGTTGATCACCGTCCGGCACCTATTTACCCTGAAGCCGGATGAGGCAGG
>DASRZQ010000211.1:0-8043 GCA_035686205.1 Geobacteraceae bacterium | reverse complement strand
CATTGCACCACTTGAGCCGCGCCCCGTCCGGAGTCCTCTTCGAGATCGGATAAGTTCCAGGTTGTATTTTTAATATCGAAGTTGTCACATAAAGACAAGTTACGATTCTGTGAATTAATTCAATGTTCATTTATTTGAATTCACACTTATGTGAGTAATATGATCAGTTTTATCACAAATGTCTTGTTGGGCTTAACACCAGGCGAGGCACTACAAACTCGAATAGAAAAAACAAAAATTGTGCAGAAAGTATAAGATACGCGCACCATTACCCCGAAAGCCTTCGGTCCGGAGTCGAAGTCATGGACAGGGTGAAGCAGAATTTTATCACACTCAAACAACAAAGGGCTACAGCCTGAGCTTTAACCCCTTGTTTTTATGGCGCGCTCGGAGGGATTCGAACCCCCGACCTACGGATTCGTGGTTCTCAGCGGCCCTAATTGAGTGAAACATTAACCCCTTGATATTAGGTCTGGTTTTCCCATAACTTTAGAAAAATACTTCAAAAACAGTTTTCTGCCTTTTCCTGTTTTTTCTATCTGTCCACTGCTGTTTCTGTTGTTTTTATCACAATTTTATTACAGTTAGCCCTCGGTCAAATGTCCGAGGGTTTGAATATGATTCAATAGCTTTCAGAATTGGACGTGTAAGATTTTGAAACTGAAAACTTTACCAACTTAAGAATGCAATTCCCGAGGCTGCAAGCTTTTTCAATACACCTTGCAACAATAACTTATTCATTCCACAATAGTTGATATAGTTCTTCCCCCGAAAAAGGTAAAATCTCACTGGAATAAAGCCGTTTGATATATTGCTTCGGCTGCAGCTGGTCTGGACCGGCGTCGAATACCCGTGAATATCCCCTTTGCTTCAAGATTTCTTCAACTTCTAGAATTTCCAGATTATCGCCTTCTCTTTTCCTGATTTTAAACATCAATTCAACTCCTTAATCAATGATCGGCAATTCAACCATTTCGAGCCACTGGGCAGCATCAGTGAAGTTCCGGAATATTTGTAACTCAGATGGAAAATGTTGTATTTCGGCAAAAGCATGGAGCATTCTGCTGATTCCGTATTCCAGGGCGTGTGGTGCTACTATTGCGGTTTTGTCCTCAAGTCTTGCGTGTGCGTAAGACCGCACAAAACTAACTATTTGCCTAAGATCATCGGCTGTCACATGCGCTAGTGAACATGCCGACAAATCCCACACGACAAACTTTGTAGGATAACCAGCATAATACTCCTTTAAGCAAGTCATTAATTCATCGACGGTCGGAATGCCTATGACTTTCCGCATTGTTACATTTTCTAAAACAATCGTCTTGATTTCAGCCATTACGAAAGTTCTCCACCGAACAGCAAAACAAATGTGAATCACTCAACATCAGCAAAGCCTTGCCTTCGAAAATTCCAAATCAAGGCAATTTCAACCTTACGTTTTTATCAGAAATCGACGTTCGCAAACCTTTGCCGGGCAGGACTTGAGGATGCCGGAGCACAGGCATTTTATTAATGGCTCAATCCGCCGGAGATCCGATCGACGTCAGCCAACGCAAGCCTGTATCCCAATTTGGCCTGAAGGTCGTCAGACTCGGCTTTCGAGACCGCGGCAACCGATTCGGCGTATCCGGCGGCCGTTATGGTTCCGGCTTTCAGCCGGTCGGCGCTCAGACGCTGATTCTCCCTTTGAAGTTCCAGCGCTTCCGAGGTTACATCCACAAGAGTTCTTGTCTGCTCAAGCTTGCGGTAAGCTTTGGTGATTTCAACATTGAGACGCTCCTCTATGCGTTTCACGTTCTCCTCGGCCTGGGCCAGCTGTGATTTTCTCTCCCCAACAACACCGCGCCGGTTCCCCCAATCGAAGATGTTCCATGTCATCTGCGCGCCGAACACCCCGATGTTGTCGCTGACAAATGGGGCGCCATTCTGATAGAGGTGGCGGGCGAACAGGCTGATGTCCGGAATATATTCGTCACGGGCCGCCTTGACGGCATGGCCGGCTTTCGCAACGGATTCCTTTGCAGCCTGCAGTTCGGGATTGCGAGACAGGGTGTCCTGAAGATATTTTTGGAACGGTTGGGGAGCAGGGAGCGCGTCTTCTATCTCCGCGAGCACCAGTTCCGTATCCAGCGGAAGCCCCAAGAGATCATTCATCTCCGACGTCAGATCCGATGTCTGGATATCCGCGCTAATAAGGGCTTGCCTGTTTTGCAGAAGCTGTACTTTACTTTGTGTCAAGGCGACGTCCAGGGCGTTTCCCGCCTTGACGGCATCCGAGCTTTCCCGCAAACCTTCCTGTGCGGCGGTCAACGAGGCCTTCGCCGCTTCTTTCTGTTTCTGTGCGATCAACAGTCCATAATAGAGCTGATGTACGCTGAAAACAATTTCATCCTCGGTTTTTTGTGCTTCGGATTCCGCGATTGCGCGATCAGCCTTCGCAACTTCGTGCCCTTCGTTTATCTTGAAGAGTTGCGTCAAAGGCTGGGTTAGCGTGGTATTGCTGATAAACAACAAACTCGATCCCTGATTGATCTTCATGTCCTGCGTCGGAAACGGCCCCAATCCGGGAACCGTTCCCAGGCTCCCGGCCGGAATGGTGACCAGTTGTTTGTCGGAGAGGCCCATGTATTGCGTCTCGTTTGACAACTGGGGAAAATATTTCGATCTGGCCGATACTATCCGTTGGCGCTTTTCCTCGATTTTCTCTTTCGAAATTTTAAGTGTCCGGTTCTGACGTCGTGCAAGATCGATTGCCGCGGGCAAAGTGAGCTTTAATCGCTCAGCCGATGCCTGCCCCGCTCCGAAAAGGATGAGGATTGCAAGAACCGCGATTACCTGGGTGGCCGACTTGCGGCTGCGAGACCGGACAAGCACATACAGGACCGGCACCACAAGCAGCGTAAAAAACATGGAACAGATCAGCCCGACGGCGACAACGCTGGCAAGGGGGCTCCAAAGGCTCGATCCCGAAAGGATCATCGGCGTCACCCCCACTGCCGCGGCCATGGAGGTCAGGAAAATCGGGCGCAAACGCCGTGCTCCCGCATCCGTCGCCGCCTGTTCCAGTGTCTCGCCTTCGGCAAGCCTTTCCTTAATGTAGTCGACCAGGATGATGGCATTGCGGACCACTATACCGGTAAGGCTGATCATGCCTAGGAAGGCGGTAAACCCGAACGGGTTGCGCGTGATTACCAGTCCAAGTGCTGCGCCGAGCAACGCCAGCGGTATCGACGACATTACGACCAGCGGTTCGGTTATATTTCTGAACTGGACAAGCATAACCAGGAAAATCGCAAGAAGGCTGATTCCCAGAGCAACGATCATTTGCGGGAAAGTTTCGTCACGATTATCCTTCTCGCCACCGTATTCGATCCGGTACCCAAGCGGAAGCCGGAGGGCCTCAATTTTGGGCCTGGCCTTTTTGAGCAGGTCGGAGCCGTACCATCCCTGCTTGACAAAAGCCCGGACGGTAATCGTACGCACGCCGTTACGCCGCACGATGCGGCTGGTCTGCCACTCCGGGTCGAGCGCGGCGATGGAACGGAGCGGCACCCTGGCATTGGTGAGCTGGGAAGTCATGTAGGCGTTCCGTATGCCGGAGAAGGAAGAGCGGGATTGCTGGTCGAGGCGAAACATTATGGTGACCGGCCGGTCACCCTCCCAGAAGGTGCTGACCGGCCAGCCGTCGAATGCCCCTTTCAGGATTCTGGAAACTGAAGAGTTGGTTATTCCGAGCCGGTTGGCCAATTCATTGTTGATATCGACATCCAGCATGCACGAATCGTTGAAAAAGTCACGGTGAACATACAGGGAGAACGGGACGGAAGACAGAATCGCCTGGACCTGAGAGCCGAGGCGCTTGAGTTCAGCGATGTCATCGCCGGAGATCCGCACCTCCACCGGCGCCTCCATCTGTGCACCCTGCTGCAACTCCTTGACTATGACCAGCGCTTCCGGCGTCAGTTTCGGCAGCTCGGCGCGCAGCTCTCCCACGAGCTTTGAAGTGGCTTCGACCGACTTCGTGTTGACGATGAACTGGCCGTAAGCCGGATCGGGCTGCTGGGGATTGACATTGTAATAAAAGCGCGGGGCGCTCTGGCCGACGAATGTGGCGTAATGGACCACATCGCTTTTTTCGGCAAGCCGATTCTCGATCCTGCGCATGACCGCGTCGGTGCTCTCGATACGGGATCCCTGAAGCGTCCAGACATCGATGACGAACTGGTTGCGTTCGGCGGAAGGGAAGAATTGCTCACGGACGGTGCTGAAAAGCACGATACCCGATACGAATGCAATAACCCCGACAAGTACGGCAAGCCGCTTTCTGCCCATGAACCAGCGGATCAGAACCTGATAGCCGGCCTGGAGGCTGTCCAGGACGCTGAATTTCTTTTTCGCCTTCTCCTGCTCCCCTTTTTCGTGGTCGTGCAGCCCCTTCTTGATGAAAAACCGGCAGAGGATCGGCGTAAGCATCACCGCCACAATGAATGAAACCATCAACGCGATGGCGACGGTGACGGGAAGGGCCGCCACAAATTCCCCGACCGATCCGGTGATGATGAGGAGGGGCAGAAACGAGGAAACGATCGTCACCGTCGCGGTGAACACCGGAACGACCACATCGGTTGCGGAGCGCCAGGCCGCCTCTGCTCTCGGGACCTTCCGATCGAGAAGCTCCACATAGTTGTCCGCGATCACAATGGCGTCGTCCACGACAATCCCGAGCACGACTATCAGCGCGGCGATCGACACTTGATGAAGTGCGATTCCCATGGCGCTCATCGCGCCCAGGGTTGCGCAGAGGGTGACCGGAATTGCAAGCGCGGCAACCACCGCGACACGGATCGGGAGGAGGATCATCGTAACGAGGATTACGGCGCCGATCGCCAGCATGAACTCATGGCTGAGGCCGGACATGCGGGCTTTAACGACTTTTGGCTGGTTAGCGACCAGGTCGAGCTTGATATCCGGCGGGAGTAAAGTCTTCAGACGGGTGAACACCTGATCGATCTGCTCGCCGAGCTGGACGATGTTTTTCCCCTTCTGCATCTCGACGGACAAAAGTATGCTCGGCTCGCCGTCATGGCGGACCAGGAAGGTCGGGTCCTGGTATCGCCGCTCCACATCGGCGAAGTCGCGGATGTATAACGGCTGTCCGGTTTTGGATACGTCGACCAGGACATTGCGAATCTGATCTTCGGTGGTGAACAGCCCGGTCGTTCTCATCTGAATCCCGGAATTGTCCGTGTCGAACTTCCCGGTGCCCTCAATGACGTTCCGTTGCTGCAGCGCCTGGGCAATACGGACCGGATCCGCGAAATACTGCGAGACCCGTTCCAGGCTGCTGGTAACCCAGACCTCTTCGCTCTGGCCGCCGTAGGTGGCGAGTTTTCCCACATCCCGGACCGTGCGGAGCTCATCCTGGATCCGGTCGACATAATCACGCAACTCCCGGTAGCCGTAACGCTTCCCGTGCACCGCGATCAGCATCGCGACGGTGTCGCCGAAGTCGGAGTTTACGATCGGACCGCGGACTCCATCGGGAAGCTCGGTAGCACGGGTCTCAATCAATTCATGGCGCAGTTTGGACCAGAAAAGGTCGGAGTTTTTGACATTGTCTTCCAACTCGACATTGATGACTACAAGTCCGGGGCGGCTTGTGGAATACGTTTTTCCTTTTCTGACTTCGGGAAACTTGAAGATGTGCTTCTCAAGAGTCTTGGTCACCTGCTTTTCCACCTGCTCCGAGGTTGCTCCCGGGTACAGGGCAATGACCAGCCCGGTTCGTATCGTTATCTGCGGATCTTCCGTGCGCTGCATGTCAAAGAAAGCACGAAGGCCGACGATAACCATCAAAACCGTCAGGATCACCGTTACCGTTGGATACCGTAAAGATGACTTGATCGGATTCATCGGCGGGTCCTCCCATCATTTGCGGCAGCCTTCCCTCGGGAATCTTCGATTGCCGTCACCGAAACCAAAGCACCGTCCCGGAGCCGTTCCTGGCCGGCCAGGACGACGGAGTCTTCTTCGGTAAGGCCTCGTTTGATTTCGATTTCTCTGCCGTACAGACCATCTGTTTCAACCCTTCTGGCATAGACCCGTTTCTGCGCCGGGTAATAGACGTAGACTATCGTTGCGCCCTGCGGATCGCGCACAATCGCTTCGATCGGCAGCATGAGCATCTTCACGGTCCTGTCGCCGCGAATCCTTGCTTCGGCTACCATGTTGATCCGGAGGGTGTGCTTCGGATTGGGCACGGTGATGCGTGTCATGAAGGTCCGGGTTCCCGAATCGGCTGAAACATTTATGACACGCACGCTCCCCTCGAACGATTCCCCCGGAAGCCCCGGCAAAGTAACCGCGGCCTTCTGTCCCACCCGAACAAGATGGATATCGGTCTCGGGCACCCCGACGTTGATCTCCACTGTATCGAGTTGGACGATCTCAAAGACCGACTGCCCAGGGCTCGCCATCTGACCGGGCTCAACCGATCGTTTCGAGATAAACCCGTTTACCGGCGAGATGAGTGTCGCATCTGTAAGATGTTTCCGTGACAGCTTTTCCGAGGCAACAGCCTGCTCATACTGTTGCACGGCGGAATCATAGGTGGCCTTGAATTTCTGGTAATCGTTCGGCGCCAGGCTTTTCGAGTCGTACAGCATTTTCATCCGCCGATGCTCATCCTCGGCACGTTTATAGCCGACTTGGGCCTGGTCGGTTAGCGCCTTGGCCCTCGCCAGGTCCAGCCGGTAATCGGTCGGATCGATGGAGGCGAGGAACTGGCCCTTTTTGACGTAATCACCTTCACGCGGTCCCACAGATACTACTCTGCCGGATACAAGAAAGGACACATTCGAAGGTTCATCGGGAGAGGCAACCGTGCCGCTGACCGACACCGTCTCGCGGTCTTCCCTCGGCTGCGGTTTGCCGATTTTAACCGGTATTGGAGATGTGGTAGACTCTTGGTCCTTCTTTCCTGTGGAACAGGCAGCCAGCGCCATTACAAGCCCACCCGCCAGAATTATCCTCAGATGTTTCATAATCCCTCCTTGCTCCCGCTGAACTTTATACATAGAAACCACGTTATCGGAGCAAACGATCTTATCGGTGTTGACAATGTGGGAAAAAATTTTCCCCTAACGGGTCGACTGGACCGCCAGGCCGGACAATGATATGTCGAGACCTGTTTCAATGAGTGCGTCATGGTCAACCCAGGGGAAATCGGGACGCCCGATCAGCAGCGCTACAATTCCATGAATATGTGCCCAGAGACACTGGATAACAATGTCCTGGTCGAGTGTTGATCTCGACTCAGCGAGTATATCATTAACCCGGTTACGCAACAAATCACGCAATTTATTAGCGGGGCCTCCTTCTTCCAAAATGCTCACTGAACTGACAAATTGGGAAATATCGGCCATATAGATTATTTTGTATCTATCCGGCTCAGAAAGCCCAAAATCGATATAGGCACGCATTGCCTGACGCAGTCGCAGGAGCGGGGAATTCTCGCTGCAAGTCGCCGCGCTTATAAACTCAAGTTGACGCTCAAGCGCCTCTACGCTCAGATGATAGAGAATGTCTTCCTTGTTTTTGAAGTAGAAATAGATCGTAGTGGGGGAGTATTCAATGAGTTCGGCAATGCGGCGCATGGAAAGGTATGCATATCCCTTGGTAAGCAGGATCTCTCTTGAAGCATCAAGGATCTGCTGACGAAGTGACTCCTTCTGCCTCTGCTTTCGCTCAACTATGCTCACCTGTTCACCCAAACCTGTATTCTAACATGCATAATTTTTTTAACAGTGTTAAATAATATTGTCAACAACAAATATGACCGATCATTTTTTTGCTACCACGGCGGTAGCGATGTTCACTTCCGGGATTACCTCATCGGGGAAAGATGCCCTTCTCCGAAAGGTCCATGTCGGTCCAGCCGGTGAAGAGATTTCCCATGTTCCAGGTGCTTTCCCCGTGTCTCAGCAAGACAAGTTTGTGCATGCGGTCATTCCTTTCCGGTAAAAAAATCAGGTTAACAGGCTG
>DASRZQ010000210.1:0-4521 GCA_035686205.1 Geobacteraceae bacterium | reverse complement strand
CCTGAATCCGTGACGTCTGAACGCCGAGGCAAGCGGAATGCCGGGGTTTGAACGCCGCTGACATCCTTTCGCGCCTGTTACGCCGGGTGAACTTCGCCAAGAGGTCTCATCCCACGGGATTGCAGGAAACCGAGGCGTTCCGCGCAGTCGAAGACGTGAAGGCGTCACGGATTCAGATTTGAATTAAAAAAACTGGCACACAGCATCCGAATGCATCATCTTTTATTTGTTTTAACTGCCCCCATCCTTATTTTCAAGAAATCGCACCAACGGCTCCGCAAGCCCCGTCCATGCCGAGGTTTCATGATATACAGAGTCAGGAAGATCTATATATGCAGTTCGTGGCAATGGTATAACAAGCAATACAGGCACACAGGAACCGACCTCTCCCGAGGTTCTTGAACTTATACTGCCGGAAATTCGCTTGAATTTGATATCCACGATGGTAGCAGTCACATTTACAATCTCATCCCCGGTTTTGCATATCGCCCAGAGGCCGGGGCCCCAAATTGGATAATGCGTTTCCGTCCCGGCTTTTGCCGATCTCGAATCGAGAATTATAAAGTATCTGATCCCTGTTTGACTGATTCTATTCAAAAATTCAGCATCGTTCAGGAGTTGAAGGATGGAGTCCGGGCCCAGTTTACAGACTTCGAACGCTTTGCCGGGAAATGCAGTGCTCCGGAACTTGTCCGAAAGGACAACATTGATGTCCGGTTTGAACTTTTTCATCTCCCTGCCAATGAAACTGTCAAACTGTTTTTCTTTGGATTGGGATTCCGTGCAGTTCCAACTTTCGCAATTCTTGAGCCCGTTCATGACAAAGAAATAGTCCGAGCCGGACGAACTCGCGGGGCATTGACAATACTTATCCAGTACGATGCACACCGCTTCATCATTTCCCAGTCCTGTAGGATAACTTCTTGTAAAGGAAATCAAGGGCTCATGAGCACATCCACCCAGGAAGGCAATTAATATTAACATCGAAACAATAAAGTTAACCACTTGCGCTCCTGATCGATTCAGATATACGCCATTAAGGAAAACATAGTATAGAGCATTTGCAACAAGCATAATTGCCAAGCTCTCACTTACCTTTCGAGGAAACTGAGTGGAAATTTGCTACACTTACCATATGGAATTTCTTGGTGACCCGGAATGTGTCTTCAAGCTGCACCGTTACAGCATTACCAATATGGGTGAGAAATCCCCGAATTTTCACTGATGGAGATAATTATGTCAATTGGCCGAAGAGTGCTGCTCGTACTGCTCATCCTTGGTATCCTCCCCTTTGGCGGCTGTGCTGGCCTTGAACCCATCCAGGTGATCATGGCGGGCGTTGAACCGCTTCAAGGTCAGGAGTTGGAGTTGCGAATGCTGGTCAAACTGCGGGTTCAGAATCCCAATGACATTCCGCTGGATTTTAATGGCGTGTACGTACAGATGGATGTGCAAGGCAAACCCTTCGCCACCGGCGTCAGCGACGCCAGTGGCCGCATACCGCGTTATGGCGAGACAATCGTCAACGTCCCGGTCAGTGTTTCGGTGTTCCGAATCGTTCGCCAGGCTATAGGCATCATGTCCAACCAATATAACGGGAAGATATCGTATGAGCTGACCGGAAAACTCGTCGGACCTGCGTTCAATAGCGTGCGTTTCAAGTCGAAGGGGGAGCTTGCGTTGCCTGCGGATTTCTTCGGGAGCGAAAAATGAGATGTGGTGCATTACAGGCCACACTTTTCAATATTGCGCAAGAGGGGAATCCATGAAACCGTTCAACTCGTTCCCGTCCCGAACTGTGAAGGCATCTGTTTGTTTCGTCGTATTGCTTTTCCTTCTCCCGTTACGTGTCGGGGCGGATGAACTCCGCCCTCTTTCAATCAACCTGGAAGAATACGACTACCCCTACCCGGTCCATTTCCTGCACGTCGTCATCGAGGGCCAGGATTTGCGGATGGCCTACATGGACGTCCCTCCCGTGGGGGTCGAGAACGGCCGTGCCCCAAACATCCCTGACACCGCCGGATCAATTGCTCTGGGTGATTGACCATATGCTGGCGGATGAGTATTCCCTGCTGGAATCGGGCGGTGAGATTCTGGAGAATAAGGCATACACCAAGGAACATTGGCGCCAAGTGGCGGATTCTCTTGAGGCCCGATTAGAGTCATTCCCCAAATCCACGTCAGCCGGATTTTCTCACAGGTACAGGCGGAGTGGGCTCATGAACATGCTGCTGGACGCCTATTCCCGGAGCTGCCGTGCGGAGATGGTCATACCGTTGCTGGAAAAGGAAGCGGATGCCTGCATGGAGTATGGGAAACTTGTAGACGCGCTGTTGGCTGCCGGGGAAAAGGAAAAAGCCCGCCAATGGCTCATCCAGGGTTTTGAACGCACCATTGCCAATGCGCCCGGCATTGCGGCCGACCTGCAGGGACGGCTGCGGGAAATGGCGGAAAAAGAGAAAAAGCATGATCTGGTCGCCGCCTATCGTGCCCAGGATTTCTTTGAGAACGCTTGCCGGAAGACATTCTCTGACCTGAAGAAAGCCGCGGAGAAGGCCAAGGCGTGGCCGCGGTCAGGGAAAGCGTATTCAGGTATCTTGAGACCGGCAAGCGTCCCGATGCGGATGACGGAGGAATGAAGGACGCTGCCTGGCCCCTGCCCGCGCCCGAGGTGATGTGGCCCCGGAACGAGAAGGTGCAGCGGGCCCGGCAGTTCCCCGATCTGGACACGCTTATCGACCTCGCCATCCTGGAAAAACGTTTCGACGATGTGGCCGCTCTCTACCAGGAGCTGCGCAAGACCAGGCGTTGGGGATGGGAGACGGACAAAGCCGTTGCCGAGGCCGTTGCGCAAACCCATCCCAAGGTGGCACTTGATATCTGGCGGGCCGTAGTGGACGGGCTGATCGCCCAGGTCAAGCCGAGGGCGTACGAAGAGGCGGCCGGTTATCTGCGGCGCATGCGCAAGGTCTATCAAATAACCGGACGTCTTCCGTACTTGCAGAATCTGCTCCTCGAACTGCGACGGGAGCACAAGGCCAAACGGCGGCTGATGGAGGTGCTCGACGGCCTGTCGGGGAAAAAGATCATCGACTGAAGTCAGTTACGATCGCGACGAATTACTCCGCAAGCCTTCTCTCCGGATGCGGAAGGCCGGTTTCTTGTGGACCGCTTCGCAGCGGTCGTTTATCATTCGACCGCCGATGGAGAAATCAAATATCTATTGTCAATGTTCAGTATATCTGGTAATAATTATTACCAGTTTCGCTAATAACCGGAAAGATTCAGAGCCGGAAGTCATGCCATGATCGACATACTCAAAGAGATGATCCTTGATTTTCAGGAGATAAATCCTCCTATGGGCGTACCCAGGCGGGTCGATGTTTCACCGGTACCGGGAAAAGCCACGGTCTGCATCGGCGTGCGCCGCTGCGGCAAATCGACCTTCATGTTCCAGTTCATGCAGAGGCTTCAGGACTCCGGCGTTTCCCGCAAGAACATCCTGTATCTCAACTTCTTTGATGACCGCCTGCACAGCCTGCAACATGACAGCCTGGGCGTCATCATTGAAGCCTACTTCTCGCTTTTCCCGGAAAAAAAGAATGCCGAGAAGATCTACTGTTTTTTCGATGAGATACAGGTTGTGCCCGGTTGGGAGCCTTTCATTGACCGTCTGATGCGCACGGAAAAGTGCGAAGTGTTCATCACCGGCTCATCGGCACAGATGCTCTCACGGGAGATCGCAACCCAGATGCGCGGACGGGCGCTCTCCTGGGAAATGTTCCCGTTTTCGTTCCAGGAGTTTCTTGACTCCAGGGAAATTGAGAGCGACGGTCCGCTCTCCGCCAAGAAACGACTGACCATCCTGAAGGCATTTGATGAGTATTGGGAAACCGGCGGCTTTCCCGAGGTTGTCGGACTCGACCGGATGCTGCGGATCAAGACCCACCAGGAAAACTTCAACGCCATGCTGTTCCGCGACCTCGTCGAGCGACACGATATCTCTCACCCAAAGGCGCTCACGGACCTGGCGCATTGGCTGATGGACAACACCGGTTCTCTGTATTCCGTCAACAACCTGACCGGCTATCTGAAATCACTCGGCCACAAGGCGCCGAAATCCGCCGTTTCCGATTATCTTGAATGGTTCGAGGACGCTTATGTCCTTTTCACGGTGCGCATCTTCGACGCCTCCCGGGCCCGCGCCAACACCAACCCGAAGAAGATCTATTGCGTCGACCACGCTTTGGTGACGTCAATCAGTTCCGGCATTCTGGTCAACTATGGCCATCTGCTGGAAAACCTGGTGTTCACTGCGCTGCGCCGGATTACGCCGGATATTTTTTACTACAAGACCAGTGGAGGTCGGGAGGTTGATTTCATCGCCCAACTGCAGGACCGGTCCCGGGTGCTGGTACAGGTTTGCGAATCGATGGCCGACCCTCAAACCCGCAAGCGTGAAACCACCGCGCTCGCCGAAGCCATGGCTGAATTGAAACTGGCGCAGGGTACCATTGT
>DASRZQ010000209.1:0-15322 GCA_035686205.1 Geobacteraceae bacterium | reverse complement strand
CCGCCTGCCCCTTCGCGGCCAATACCTTCGTTATGGCCGCCGTCAACGTCGTCTTGCCATGGTCCACATGCCCGATCGTCCCTATGTTTACGTGCGGCTTCTTCCTCTCAAATTTCGCCTTTGCCATTAGGAGTTCCTCCTTATCTAAAACTTTATCCTTTTACTTTTGCAATTATCTCTTCAGACACCGATTTCGGCACCTGTTCGTAATGATGGAAAGTCATCGTGTATGTGGCCCTGCCCTGCGTTGCGGATCGCAGATCCGTCGCATAGCCGAACATCATGGCCAAAGGTACCATGGCTGTTACCACCTGGGCATTCGCCCTGGATTCCATACCCATAATCTGACCGCGTCGCGAATTCAGATCGCCAATTACATCACCCATATACTCTTCAGGCACAACAACTTCAACCGACATTATCGGCTCAAGAAGGACCGGACTGGCCTTGGAGCAGCCTTCTTTAAAGCCCATTGAACCTGCTATCTTGAAGGCCATCTCCGACGAATCAACGTCGTGGTACGACCCGTCAATAAGCGTAACTTTTAAATCGACAACAGGATATCCCGCCAGAACGCCAGTACCCATGGCTTCCTGTATGCCTTTGTCAACCGCCGGTATGTATTCTCTCGGAACAACTCCGCCTTTTATCGCGTCAACAAATTCATATCCGGCACCAGGCTCCTGCGGTTCCACCTCAAGCCAGACATGCCCGTATTGCCCGCGACCGCCGGACTGCCGTACAAATTTGCCTTCCACTTTGACTTTCTTCGATATTGTTTCCCTATAGGCAACCTGGGGCTTCCCGACATTGGCTTCGACCTTGAATTCTCTCAGCAGACGGTCGACAATTATCTCAAGATGAAGCTCACCCATGCCGGAGATTATTGTTTGCCCTGTTTCCTCATCAGTATTGACCCGGAATGAAGGATCCTCGCTGGCGAGCTTCTGCAGGCTGATGCCGAGCTTTTCCTGATCGGCTTTTGTTTTTGGCTCGATCGCAATTGATATGACAGGTTCTGGAAATTCAATTGACTCAAGTATTACCGGACTATTTTCAATACACAGGGTATCGCCGGTCGTCGTGTACTTAAGACCGACAGCGGCGGCTATATCGCCGGCATAGACTTCCTTGATCTCCTCACGCTTGTTGGCGTGCATTTTCAGCAGCCTGCCTATGCGCTCTTTCTTGTCTTTGGTCGAATTAAAAATGTATGACCCTGAATTCAAGACACCCGAATAAACCCGGAAAAAACACAGCTGGCCCACAAAAGGGTCAGTCATGATTTTGAACGCCAGCGCGGCAAAAGGTTCATCATCGGACGCCTTGCGCTCCATCTCCTTTTCCGTAGAAGGCTCGACACCTTTTATGGCAGGTATATCGGTCGGCGCAGGCAGATAGTCTACAACACAATCCAGTAAATTCTGCACACCCTTGTTCTTGAAAGCGGAACCACAAGTTACCGGGCAGATCTTGATTTCTATGGTTGCCTTCCTGATCGCTGCTTTAATTTCTTCAACAGAGAGCTCTTCACCGCCGAGATATTTTTCCATCAACACATCATCATGCGATGCAAGCTCATCGATCATTTTCTCACGATATTCGGCAACAAGTTCCTTCAGGTCAGCCGGAATGTCGGCAACATGAAACTTGGCGCCCAGGGATTCTTCATCCCAGATTATCGCTTTCATCTCAACAAGATCAATAACACCCTTGTAATCACTTTCCTTGCCGATAGGGAGCTGTATCGCGACGGGATTTGCCTTAAGCCTGTCCCTGATCATCGACAGGCCGCGGAAAAAATCAGCGCCCACACGGTCCATTTTATTTATAAACGCTATGCGGGGAACGCCATATTTATCCGCCTGGCGCCAAACCGTTTCGGATTGCGGCTCGACTCCGCCGACCGAACAGAAAACAGCAACCGCGCCATCAAGCACACGCAAGGAACGCTCAACCTCGATCGTAAAATCGACATGTCCGGGCGTATCTATTATATTAATGCGATGATCCCGCCAGGAACACGTTGTGGCAGCAGACGTAATGGTAATTCCCCGCTCCTGCTCCTGCTCCATCCAATCCATGGTGGCGGTACCTTCATGCACTTCGCCTATCTTATACGAAACACCGGTATAATACAGGATGCGCTCGGTAGTCGTCGTTTTCCCCGCATCTATATGAGCCATAATCCCGATGTTTCGGGTTCTTTCTAAAGGTACTGTACGCTGCACTAAAAAATATCCTCCAAGTTCAACCTGCGCCCACTACCAGCGGTAATGCGCAAAAGCCCTGTTTGCTTCAGCCATTTTATGAGTGTCTTCACGCTTTTTAACGGCATTACCCCTGTTGTTATATGCATCAAGTATTTCGCCAGCCAGTTTTTCAGTCAAAGTCTTTTCGGTTCGCGCATCCGAGTATTTCACCAGCCATCGCATCGCAAGGGAAGTCCTCCGGTCCGCCCGGATTTCGACGGGCACCTGATAAGTCGAACCCCCAACCCTTCTCGATTTGACCTCCAGCATGGGCCTGATATTGTCAAGCGACTTTTTAAAGACCTTCAGAGGATCTTCACTTGTGCGCTTGGCAACTATATCAAGAGCGCCATAAAGTGCTCTTTCCGCCGTACTTTTCTTCCCATGCAACATTATTATATTGATAAGCTTGGCAACAACCCTGTCATTAAATTTCGGGTCAGGCAAAATAATGCGCTTCGCAACTTCTCTTCTCCTAGGCATAGATACCTCTCACTTTAATCTTTTACTTAGGTCTTTTGGCGCCATATTTGGATCGGCCCTGCTTCCTGTCTTTAACACCGACGGAGTCAAGCGTTCCACGCACGATATGATATCTCACACCAGGAAGGTCCTTGACCCTTCCGCCACGTATAAGGACAACCGAGTGCTCCTGAAGATTGTGCCCGACGCCCGGTATATAAGAAGTCACCTCGATCCCGTTGGTGAGTCGCACCCTGGCGACCTTGCGCAGCGCAGAGTTCGGTTTCTTCGGTGTCGTCGTATAAACCCTGGTACAAACGCCGCGCTTCTGCGGACAGCACTTCAGTGCCGGGGCCGTTGATTTGTCTTTTTTGCTTTCCCTGCCAATGCGTATCAACTGGTTTATGGTTGGCATTACTATTTCTCCCAAACCTTTATAATCGTGTAGGGGTAGCTCCCCCTTTTACAAGCGAAAACCCGACCAAAATATCAAAACAATTCTATATTGTCAAGTTTTTTTCAAACAAATTTAAGTCTGGAGCAATAATTTTATCCCGTTTATTGAGACTCCACTTCATCTTCGATTATGGACTCTTCAACATCTTCGACAGCTATTTCTTCCTCGTTTTCCGCGACGATCTTTATGTTTCTGTAACGGGAAAGACCAGTGCCGGCGGGGATCAACCGGCCCATTATAACGTTCTCCTTGAGCCCGCGAAGGCTGTCAACCTTACCTTCAATGGCAGCCTGTGTCAAGACTTTTGTTGTCTCCTGGAAAGAAGCGGCGGAAATGAATGACTCCGTTGAAAGAGAAGCTTTCGTTATTCCAAGAAGCAGCGGCTCGGCGATTGCTGGCCTGCCGCCATTGGCAAGCACTCTCTCGTTTTCTTCCTCAAAAAGATTGCGTTCCAGCTGGTCGTCTATGAGGAAATTCGTGTCGCCCACATCCTTTATCCGGACACGTCTCAGCATCTGGCGAACTATTGTTTCTATATGTTTATCGTTTATCTTGACACCTTGCAGACGATAAACTTCCTGAACTTCATCCACCAGATATTTCGACAACTCCTTAAGCCCCAAAACCCTTAAAATATCGTGCGGATTTGAAGATCCATCCATGAGCGGCTCGCCGGCTTTCACGAAATCACCCTCATGGACGCTGATGTGCTTGCCTTTCGGGATGAGATATTCTTTTGCCTCGCCTTTTTCAGGAGATACGATTACCTTGCGCTTTCCTTTGGCATCCTTGCCAAAAGAAACGACTCCGTCTATCTCTGAAATAACCGCATAGTCTTTAGGTTTTCTGGCTTCGAATAATTCCGCGACCCTCGGCAAACCACCCGTGATGTCTTTGGTTTTTGTAGTCTCCCTCGGTATTTTCGCGATGACGTCACCAGCATTTACATACGCATCCTCGTGCACCGAAATATTTGCCCCGACGGGAAGGAAATACCTTCCGACCGTGCTTTCACCCAGTCTCACTGTTTTGCCGGAATCATCTTTTATGGCGATACGAGGGCGCTTGTCGGGATCCTTGGATTCAATAATGACTTTTCTGGAAAGACCGGTAACCTCGTCAAGTTGTTCTTCTACCGTTACGCCTTCGACGATGTCTCCGAATTTGATCTTTCCGGATACTTCCGTCAATATCGGCATGGTATAGGGATCCCATTCCGCCAGAGAATCCCCGGGTTTAACCATTTGCCCCGGCGCCACCTTGATTTTGGCACCGTATACTATCGAATACCTTTCACGTTCGCGTCCCGTTTCATCAATAACGGCCACCTCGCCGTTGCGGTTCATTACTATGTGGTGGCCTTCGGCATTGACAACGCTGTTAATATTAATAAACGATACCGAACCTTCGTTTCTCGCTTCCAGTGATGTCTGTTCCGCATGCCTGGACGCGGTGCCGCCGATGTGGAACGTCCTCATGGTGAGCTGTGTTCCGGGCTCGCCGATGGATTGCGCTGCAATAACGCCGACCGCCTCTCCCAGGTTGACCAGATGCCCGCGAGCAAGGTCTCGGCCGTAACATTTTGCGCATATTCCCCGTTTGCTCTGGCAGGTAAGCACAGAACGTATTTTTACTTTTTCAAGGCCTGCATCTTCAATCTGCTTTACAAGCAGTTCGTCAATCTCGGTATTGGCGGGCACAAGAACCTCACCGGTAACCGGATCCAGGATATCATCCAGTGCAACACGGCCAAGAATACGGTCGCCAATATGTTCTATGATCTCGCCGCCCTCAGTCAGGGCCGATATCAGAAGGCCATCAAGCGTTCCGCAATCTTCTTCGGTAATAATAGCATCTTGCGCGACATCCACCAGTCTTCTCGTCAGGTAACCGGAGTTGGCAGTCTTAAGAGCCGTATCCGCAAGACCTTTACGCGCACCGTGCGTTGAAATGAAGTATTGAAGCACGGTAAGGCCTTCCCTGAAATTGGCGGTAATAGGTGTTTCGATAATTTCGCCCGACGGTTTCGCCATCAGTCCACGCATTCCAGCAAGCTGGCGAATCTGCTGGGCGGAACCCCTTGAGCCGGAATCGGCCATCATGTGGATCGCGTTGAAAGAGGGGACCTTCACGTCCTTACCGTCCGGAGAGGAAACGGTGTCGCGTGAAAGATTGTCAAGCATCTCTTTGGCAATCTCTTCCGTGGCCTTTGCCCAGATGTCGATAACCTTGTTGTAACGTTCTCCATCAGTTATCAACCCCTCCGTATACTGGTTCTGTATTTCCTTAACCTCTTCGGTTGCCTTGTCGATAATAACGGGCTTGCCTTCGGGAATTACCATATCGTCGATGCATATGGATATCCCGGCCAGGGTCGAATAACGGAAACCGATCTCTTTCAGCTTGTCCGCCAGAATGACGGTCTCCTTGTTCCCGGCAAGCCGGTAGCAGACATCCACCAGGTTGGACAGTTCCTTTTTGGTCATTACCCGGTTTATTGTTGAAAACGGTACCGCATCAGGCAAAATCTCCCTTAAAATAATGCGTCCCGCCGTAGTTTCTATTAACTGGCATTCCAGGTCGGATGGAATGTTCTTCATTCGAACCTTGATCCGCGCATGAAAATCCAGTTCACCGGAATCGAAGGCCATCCTGACTTCTTCGGGCGAGGAAAAAACCTTGCCTTCACCTTTGACGAAATATTTTTCCCTCGTCATGTAATAAATTCCAAGAACCATGTCCTGTGACGGGACGATGATCGGCTTGCCGTGGGCAGGAGAAAGTATGTTATTGGTGCTCATCATCAGCACCCTAGCCTCGACCTGGCTTTCGATGGAAAGCGGCAGATGAACGGCCATCTGGTCCCCGTCAAAGTCGGCATTGAACGCGGTGCAAACCAGCGGGTGCAACTGTATAGCCTTGCCCTCGATAAGTACCGGCTCGAATGCCTGTATGCCGAGACGGTGAAGCGTGGGAGCACGGTTCAGCAATACCGGGTGTTCTTTTATTACTTCTTCCAGAACATCCCAGACCTCCGGACGTTCCTTCTCGACCATCTTTTTGGCGCTTTTTATAGTTGTGACAAAACCTCTATCTTCCAGTTTGCTGTAGATAAAAGGCTTAAACAGCTCCAGAGCCATTTTCTTGGGGAGACCGCACTGATGTAATCGAAGCTCTGGGCCGACGACGATAACGGAACGTCCTGAATAGTCAACACGCTTTCCAAGAAGATTCTGACGGAAGCGGCCTGATTTTCCCTTCAGCATGTCTGACAGAGACTTCAACGGTCGCTTGTTGGGGCCTGCAATAGCGCGGCCGCGCCTGCCGTTGTCAAAAAGGGCATCCACAGCCTCCTGAAGCATGCGTTTCTCGTTCCTGATTATTACTTCCGGGGCCTGAAGTTCCATAAGCCTTTTCAGACGATTATTCCTGTTGATTACGCGCCTGTACAGGTCATTGAGGTCAGAGGTCGCAAAACGGCCGCCGTCCAGAGGAACCAGCGGTCTCAATTCGGGAGGCAGAACGGGGATACACTCCAGGATCATCCATTCCGGCCTGTTGCCTGAGGATTTGAACGCGTCAACCACCTTGAGCCGTTTCGCAATTTTCTTCCTCTTTGCTTCGCTGGTGGCTTCAAGCATTTCGGCGCGGAGCTGCACGGCAAGCTGCTCGAGGTCCAGAGATTTGAGGCAGTCTCTGATCGCGGCGGCGCCCATGCCCGCTTCAAATTCCCTGTTGTATTCCTCAAGGGCCTTCTGATAACGGTCTTCCGTCAGTACTTCAGCCAGCGTCATGCCGGTATTTTTCGGATCTGTAACGGCATAGGCCTCGAAGTAAAGCACCTTCTCCAGATCTTTCAGGGAAATATCAAGCAGGTTTCCGATTCTGGAAGGCAGTGATCTGAGAAACCAGATGTGAGCCACCGGCGTAGCCAGATCAATATGGCCGAGTCTCTCACGCCGAACCTTTGACGGAATAACCTCCACACCGCATTTTTCGCAGACAATTCCGCGGTGCTTCATTCTCTTGTATTTCCCGCAGTTGCACTCATAATCCTTTGTCGGACCGAAGATTTTGGCGCAGAAAAGGCCGTCGCGTTCCGGCTTGAAGGTCCGGTAGTTAATTGTCTCGGGTTTCTTTACTTCGCCAAAAGAGCGCTCACGGATTTTTTCAGGCGAAGAAATGGATATTCTTATCGCGGAAAAATGTAACGGATCCTTAGGTTTATCGAAAAAGCTGAAGAAATCTTCCAATGTATTTTCCTCCCATCTGAGGAGATGTGTCTTTTATTGTTTATTTAAATGTTTGCCTGCCGCTTTCCGGACACCGGATCAGTCTTCCTCAATTTCCAGAAGTTCAACATCAAGACATAATGACTGCAATTCCTTGATCAGAACATTGAATGATTCCGGGAGACCGGGTTCCAGAGTGTGTTTGCCCTTCGCGATTGCCTCGTACATCCTTGTTCGCCCGGCCACATCGTCGGACTTGACTGTCAGGAACTCCTGAAGGGCATATGCCGCCCCGTAAGCCTCCATGGCCCATACTTCCATTTCACCAAGCCTTTGGCCGCCAAACTGGGCCTTTCCTCCAAGAGGCTGTTGAGTCACAAGGCTGTATGGCCCGATGGAACGGGCATGTATCTTGTCGTCAACCAAATGGTGAAGCTTGAGCACATACATTATGCCGACCGTCACCTTTTGCTTGAATGGCTCGCCTGTTTTCCCGTCATAAAGGATGACCTGCCCCGAAGTGGAAAAACCGGCATTTTTCATTAGATCCTTTGTCTGGCCTTCCGAGGCTCCCTCGAAAACTGGAGAAGCCATGGGAACTCCCCGCTTGAGACGTTTCGCCACGGTCAGCAATTCATCCTCTCCGAGTTTCTCCAGGAATCTGTCCATCTCTCCATCATTATATATCTCTTTTATATATGATTTTAATGTGGAACTCGGAGAGTTTTTCGCCAGCATTTCTTCGATCTGCCAGCCGATCCCCTTAGCCGCCCATCCCAGATGAGTCTCAAGTATCTGCCCTACGTTCATACGCGAAGGCACGCCAAGAGGGTTCAGGACAATTTCCACGGGACGGCCGTCTTCCATGTACGGCATATCCTCTTCAGGCAATATGCGCGAAACAACGCCCTTGTTCCCGTGGCGGCCCGCCATCTTGTCGCCGACCTGCAGTTTGCGCTTGATGGCGACATACACTTTAACCATCTTGATAACGCCGGGGGGAAGATCGTCACCTCTCTTCAGTTTCTGTATCTTGTCTTCGAATACATCCCTGATGATAAGAATCTGCTCCTGAAGCCTGGCGAGGATTTGCGAAACTTTTTCATCCACATCCCCTCCGTCTTCAACGGAAATTTCATCCCATCTGTCCATCGGGACCGAAGCGAGATTCTCGGATGTTATTGTCTTTCCTTTCGCCAGAAGAACCTTGCCTTGCCTGTCTTCGATGGAAACCGCCGCGGTTTTGTCCACAAGCAGCTTTTTCAGCTTGCTGACGGCGGAATTTTTTATGATGTTGATTTCATCCTGCTCATCTTTGCGCAATTTTTCTTCTTCCGCGCGCTCGATGCTTTCAGTTCTGGTGTCCTTGTCGGAGCCTTTCCGGGAAAAAATCTTTGCCCCGATAACGGTACCCTCAACTCCGGGCGGAACACGCAGGGAAGTATCTCTGACATCTCCGGCCTTTTCGCCGAAAATCGCTCTCAACAATTTTTCTTCCGGAGAAAGCTGCGTCTCGCCCTTGGGCGTGATCTTCCCGACCAGGATATCACCGGGTTTTACTTCGGCGCCTATCCGTATGATGCCCGACTCGTCGAGATCTTTCAGAGTCTCCTCTCCGAGGTTCGGAATATCCGAAGTAATTTCCTCCTTGCCCAGCTTGGTGTCACGGGCAACGCACTCGAATTCCTCGATATGAATTGATGTGTACCGGTCATCCTTGACCAGTTTCTCCGAAATGAGGATCGAGTCTTCGAAATTGTAGCCGCCCCACGGCATAAACGCGACGAGGATATTCTGGCCGAGAGCCAGTTCTCCCATTTCCGTCGAAGGACCGTCAGCTATAATGTCGCCCCGTTTCACCCGATCGCCCGCCTTCACCACAGGCCGCTGATTGATACACGTGTTCTGATTCGACCGTGCGAACTTGATGAGGTTGTAAATATCTACACCGGTGCCGGTCTCGTCGTGCTCGTCTTCGTCGATTTTAATTACAATCCGGGAAGCATCTACCGATTCAACCACGCCGTTGTGCCTTGCCACGACGGAAACACCTGAATCGCGAGCAACTACACGCTCCATGCCCGTGCCTACCAAAGGCGAATCGGCGCGAAGCAGCGGCACCGCCTGGCGCTGCATGTTGGAACCCATCAGTGCGCGGTTTGCGTCGTCATTTTCAAGGAACGGTATAAGTGAAGCCGCGACGGAGACCAGTTGCAATGGAGAAACGTCCATCAGGTCGACTTCATCCCTGCCGACAAGGACGAACTCGCCGCCCCTCCTGGCCGAGACGTAATCGGACACGAAACGGCCGTTTTCATCAACCTTCGCGTCGGCCTGCGATATGGCGTGCCCCTCTTCTTCAAGGGCTGAAAAGAACCTGACCTCATCGGTAACCTTGCCTTCCTTGACAATCCGGTAAGGCGTTTCCACGAAGCCGTGCTGATTGATGCGTGCATAGGTCGAAAGAGATGCAATAAGGCCGATATTCGGCCCTTCAGGCGTCTCAATCGGACAAACCCTGCCATAATGCGTTGGATGAACGTCGCGCACTTCAAACCCGGCCCTCTCACGGGTAAGGCCGCCGGGACCAAGAGCCGAAAGACGGCGTTTGTGGGTAACCTCCGACAAGGGATTGGTCTGGTCCATGAACTGCGAAAGCTGGGACGAGCCGAAAAACTCCTTGACCACTGCCGAAACGGGCTTGGAGTTGATCAGATCATGGGGCATGAGGTTGTCAACTTCCTGCAGGCTCATGCGCTCCTTGATCGCCCGCTCCATCCGGACCAGTCCGATGCGGTACTGGTTTTCAAGCAATTCGCCGACCGCCCTCACCCTGCGGTTCCCCAGGTGGTCGATGTCGTCAATGGCGCCTTTGCCGTTCTTCAATTCGATAAGGTACCTGACGACTTCCAGCACGTCTTCCTTCGTCAGTGTCTGGCAGTCCAGGGGAACGTTGACCCCGACCTTGTGATTTAATTTAAGACGACCGACCGCCGAAAGATCATAGCGGTCCGGATTGAAAAACAGATTTTCGAACAGGGCCTGGGCACTCTTCAGCGTCGGCGGGTCGCCGGGACGCACCCTCCTGTATATTTCGATAAGCGCCTCTTCAGTCGATGCTATCTTGTCTATCAGCAAAGTGTCGCGAAACGATGAGGTTACGTGGAGGTTATCTATGAAGAGAATTTTCAGCGAGGGGATACCTCTCGCCTTGATTTCTTCAAGCTTGACCTGGTTAATTTCATCATTGCTTTCCACCAGCACTTCACCGGTCGCCGGATCCACAATATCATGGGATGAGACCTTACCGATTATTTCCTCTTCGGTGATCGGAATATATTTAATACCATGCTCCGCCATTTTCTTTATTGCGGCTTTGGTGAATTTCCTGTTCGCCTTGAGAATCACTTCTCCCGTCTGCGGATCGGTAATATCGAAGTGCGCTTTCTGGCTTAGAAGCAAATCCGGGTCTGCCATTTTGTGCAGATTTTCACCAAAGAAAACCTCTTCGCTCTTGTAATAGTAATTCAACAATTCTTCAGCGGTATACCCGAGAGCTTTAAGCAGAACCGTTGCCGGCATCTTGCGTCTTCTATCTATGCGGACATAAAGAATATCCTTATGATCAAACTCCAGATCCAGCCACGAACCCCTGTAAGGAATTATCCTTGCCGAATATAGAACTTTGCCGCTGGAGTGTGTCTTGCCCTTGTCATGGTCATAGAAAACACCGGGCGAACGGTGCAGCTGGCTTACAATGACCCTTTCAGTCCCGTTTATTATAAAAGTGCCGTTTTCAGTCATGAGCGGAATTTCGCCGAAATAAACTTCCTGCTCTTTTATATCCTTGACCGTCCTGGCACCGGTCTCCTTGACGACGTCCCAAACCACAAGGCGCACCTTGACTTTCATGGGCGCCGCGAAGGTCATTCCCCTCTGGTGGCACTCTTCAACATCATATTTGGGGGTACCGAGAGAATACGAGACGAACTCCAAAGAAGATGTCTCAGTGAAATCCCTTATGGGAAAAACGCTTCTGAATACGGCTTCAAGCCCGATATTTTCCCGGGCTTCAACCGGTATCTCTATCTGAAGAAATCTTTTATAGGAACTTTTTTGTATATCAATAAGGTTTGGTATATCGATAATCTTTTTGATTTTGGCGAAGTTCTTACGCAAAAGGTGGTTATTCGCAATTGAATAAGCCATATGTTCTCCTTTGGTGAATGCCTGGGACTACCATAAGCTCTTGGGCTTTTCCCCCAGTTACTTTTATTCAGGGTCGGGTATTAATTTGCGGGGCCTCATAACTAAAATAGAACAGCCAAGGCCGCAAAATGCAGCCTTGGCTCTGGGAGGGATGTTAATTCTGATTCTCTTATTTGACTTCCACTTCAGCTCCGGCTTCAACCAGCTGTTTTTTTGCATCTTCAGACTCTTCTTTGGAAACCGCGGTTTTAACAGGCTGCGGCGCGCCGTCCACAAGATCCTTTGCTTCCTTCAGTCCAAGACCGGTCAGGGCACGTACGACCTTAATGACACCAATTTTGTTTGCACCGGCACTCTTTAGTATAACATCAAATTCAGTTTTTTCCTCAGCTGCTTCTGCGGCGCCGCCGGCTGGAGCCGCCACGGCCGCTACCGCTACCGGAGCGGCGGCGGAAACACCGAATTTCTCTTCCAGTTCCTTAACTAATTCCGCAAGTTCCAGAACCGTCATATTTTCAATGAAGCTTATAACATCCGCTTTGGTAATTTCTGCCATTTTCAATATCCTCCTCAAAAGGTTGACTTTATCTTTTTAATTTTTCAGTTCTGTTGTTTTTTTTCCCTGACTGCATTCAGGACACGTACCAGACTTCCTGGAACCGCGGCAAGAGTGCCGACGAAATTTGTAATCGGAGCATTCATCGTTCCCAGCATCTTGGCAACCAGCACTTCGCGACTCGGGAGATCAGCCAGAGCCTGTATGTCGGACACCGTAATCGGTTTCCCGGATAGAATGCCGGCCTTCAACCTGAAGACATTCTGGTTGTCTTTGGCAAAGCGTGACAATATCTTTGCCGCCGACACAGGGTCGTCATAGCTGAGAGCAACCGCTGTCGGCCCCTTGTAATGAGGGCTCAACGCCGCTTTGTCCGTATCCTTTGATGCAAGCTCAAGGAGAGTGTTCTTTATTACCTTGTACTCAACGGTCGCCTTACGAAGTTCACTTCTGAGCGCATTTGCCTTTTCAACGTCCATGCCGCGAAAATCGGCGAGAAACATGGCCTTTGCAGCTTTCAGCTTATCATGAACCTCAGCAATAATCTGTTGCTTGCTATCCCTATTCAAGCACCTTCCTCCTTTCTTTTTTGGTTTAGGGTTTTACCCCTTTGCCAAAGTCGAGGAACGCGAGGATATAATCCTTTCGAACCGTAAGTCTCGGTAGGCCGTTATTATTTAAGCTCCGACCTTGAGTCGGGCACCTACTGTCTCTGACTTTGGCTGTTTCTTTATTTTCATGCCAGCTGAGCCGTAACGTCAGTCAAATCCAGATTTACGCCCGGGCCCATTGTTGAAGAGATGGAAACTTTTTTCAGATAGTTTCCTTTTGCGGCGGTGGGTTTTGCTTTCATGAGAGCGTCAACCAATGCCAGAACATTTTCCTTCAGCTTTCCGGTTTCAAAAGAAACCTTGCCGACAGGCGCATGCACTATCCCGGCCTTTTCCACCCTGAATTCAACTTTGCCGGCTTTAGACTCCTTTATTGCCCTTTCAATCTCAAAGGTTACCGTGCCGACCTTGGGATTCGGCATTAGCCCTCGCGGACCGAGAAGCTTGCCTATTTTGCCGACGACACCCATCATATCCGGCGTCGCAATAGCCGTGTCGAACTCAAACCAGCCTTCCTGGATCTTTGCCACGAGATCTTCCGCGCCGACGTAGTCCGCCCCGGCGTCCCGCGCTTCTTTCTCTTTCTCGCCTTTTGCGAATACGAGCACGCGCGTGGTTTTACCCAGGCCGTTCGGCAGGACAACGGCGCCGCGCACCATCTGATCAGCATGCCGCGGATCGACACCCAGACGAACCGCCACATCCACAGTTTCATCGAATTTCGCGAAAGATGCCTCTTTTATTACGTCCAGCGCGTCATTCAACTGGTAATATTTTGCGCGGTCAACCTTGGATCGGGCTTCTTTATGCTTTTTTGCTAACTTGGACATTCTGTTACCCTCTTTTCCTAGACAATCTCAATACCCATGCTGCGTGCCGTGCCTTCAATAGTCTTCATGGCAGCCTCAAGTGATGCCGCGTTCAAATCCGGCATTTTTTTCTTGGCGATCTCGGCGACCTGATCTTTCGTCAACTTACCAACCTTGTTCTTGTTGGGAACGCCTGATCCCTTCTCAAGACCCACCGCCTTTTTTATAAGAATGGACGCCGGAGGGGTTTTTGTAATAAAGGTGAAGGACCTGTCGGCATAGACCGTTATAACAACGGGGATTATCGTTCCTTCTTCCGCCTGCGTTTTGGCGTTGAATGCCTTGCAGAATTCCATTATATTTACGCCGTGCTGCCCCAGGGCGGGACCTACCGGTGGCGAGGGGTTCGCCTTGCCCGCCGGGATTTGCAGCTTAATGTACCCGGAAATTTTCTTAGCCATTATCTCTGCTCCTTATATTTTCACAAAAGTGTTAATCGGCTCGACCGTTCTCAACAAAGAAACCGTTACGCGCAATTTCAGGAATTACGTTTTCAGGTTTTTTCAACCTGCATAAATTCAAGCTCTACGGGGGTCGTGCGGCCAAAAATACTTACCATCACTCTCAACTTACCCTTGTCAGGCTTCACATCTTCCACTATGCCTGAAAAATTGAGAAATGGTCCGTCTATAACCCGAACAGTCTCGCCGATTTCAAACAGCACTTTGGGCTTGGGCTTTTCGGAACCTTCTTCCATTCTCTGGGTAATCTTGCGGACTTCATCATCAGTAATCTGTACCGGATTATTGCCCCCGACGAAACCGGTAACCTTCGATGTTTCCTTTACGACGTGCCAGGTCTCGTCATTCAGTTCCATATTGACAAGGATGTACCCCGGGAAGAATTTTCTTGAAGAAGTCCTTCTTTCCCCCTTTTTCAGTTCCACAACAGTCTCTGACGGGATCAGGATTTCACCAAAAAAATCATCCAAAGCCAAATTTTTAATTCTTTCGAGAAGAGAAAGCCTTACCTTATTTTCAAAACCTGAATAGGTATGTACGCCGTACCATTTTTTCGTCATTAAGCCAACCTTTACCGAATTACAGCTTTCAAGAGCTTACCGAGAATATAATCACACACGCCGAGGTACATGGATATCAAAAGTATAATTACCACTACTACCCATGCGGTAGATATGGTCTCTTTTCTTGAAGGCCAAGTTACTTTTTTCAACTCGGTTTTAACATCGATCATGAAGTTTCTTGCATTGGCCAGCAATTTTCACACCTCGCAAATGTAATCCAGCTATGACTGAATCTTTTTAAACTGGCAGGCCAGGAGGGATTCGAACCCCCAACACCCGGTTTTGGAGACCGGTGCTCTAGCCGTTAGAGCTACTGGCCTGCATATAAAAAGGCGTTATTTATTTTGTTTCCTTATGCAGAGTATGTGTTTTGCAGAATCGACAGTATTTCTTGAATTCAAGCTTTTTGGGGGTATTTTTCTTGTTTTTTGTCGTCGTATAATTCCGTTGCTTGCACTCTGCGCAGGCAAGAGTAATGATATCTCTCATTTTTTAATCCTTTATGAATATGAGGGGGGCAGAATAACTAACCTGCCCCCATCCAGCACTTTATTCGATAATCGAGCTGACAACACCGGCGCCGACCGTCCTTCCGCCTTCACGGATCGCAAACCGAAGCCCTTCGTCCATTGCTATCGGCGTGATCAGAT
>DASRZQ010000208.1:0-46815 GCA_035686205.1 Geobacteraceae bacterium | reverse complement strand
GTCACACCCGTTCCCATCCCGAACACGGAAGTTAAGCCCCTCAGGGCCGATGGTACTGCACGGGCAGCTGTGTGGGAGAGTAGGTCGCCGCCGGGATTTAATTCCAAATAAGCCCGCACAGCCTCCACGCCGTGCGGGCTTTTTTGCGTCGTGGGTTTGGGAAAACATCGACTATGTAACGAATCAATTTTATTTTGAATTTATATGATAAATCTGACGAGACTAAAAATTAAATAAAATGAATTAAACAGAATTAGACAAATTATAATAGAATAAATTGAAATATGTTGAAGGCCTATGGTAGTATCTTGAAAACACATAGAGGAAGACAAGAAATACTATAATTTAAGAGAAATTCGTGTAAAAGAATGACTAAAATACTTGTTGGAGGATTTATGAAATGAAAATAAAAGGTAAAATAATAAATGCTGCTATCTGTATATCATTCTTAAGTGTATGTGCAGCATTTTCACATGCGGCTCCAGCAAAACAAACGCCTGAAGCGTCCTTAAAAAAATTATTTCCGAGGCTACAATACAAAAGTATTAAGAGAACCGATATCGACGGTTTATATGAGGTAATAACAGGAGACAGAATAGTATATTTTCACCCAAAAACCGGCTATTTGTTTTTGGGAGAGATAATTAACAAGGATGGAAGGAATATAACAAGAGAAAAGATGTCGGAAGAAAGATATAAGCTTCTTTCTGCTAATGACTTTAAAAAAGCTGTTAAAGTCGGAAACGGTAAAAATGTCGTTTTGGAAGTTACGGACCCCGATTGCCCGTTTTGCAGAAAGATGCATGCGTACTGGAGCATGCGCAAGGATGTGACACGATATGTATTCTTCATGCCTTTGGTGAACATACATCCTGACTCAATGAAAAAAGCGAAATATATTCTTGCGTCTTCAGATCACGAAAAAGCCATGTTTGAGGCATTTTGTGGGAGTCTTGACAATAAAAGAGATGTTCTGGATAAATCATATGACGACAAAGGCATGATTAACGCTCAAAAAACTGTGATTGACAAACTCCAGGTTTCCGGTACTCCGTCATATTGGATCAATGGAAAATTTGTCAGTGGAGCCAACATTCCTCTGATTGAAAGCTTTATCGGCAAAGCGGATAGTACGGCTCCCAGCGTCCATGATGCTGAAGGTTCAGGATGTGGAGAAATAAAGAAGAGCGGTCAATAATAATCTTGCTGTTTATTGATGAACCTAACGGGGGAATTATTGTCAGTTTGGCTTGATTTATTATTTATATTGTTTCTGGTCGTGGCAAACGGTTTTTTTGCAGGCTCCGAGCTGGCAATCATATCTGCCAGGAAAAGCAAAATTGCTCAACTCATAGCAATGGGCAATGAAAAAGCGGTACTTGTGGAAAAATTGCAAAACGATCCACATCGTTTTCTTGCAACCGTTCAGGTTGGTATGACTCTGGTTGGCTCAACGGCGTCGGCTGTCGGAGGCGCTGTTGCCGTTCAGTTCCTGAAACCTGCGCTGATGCGTGCGCCGTTCGAATTTGTAAGGAACGCTGCTTCGCCCTTGTCACTTACTTTCGCTGTCATTCTTGTGTCGTATTTGCTGCTCGTCCTTGGTGAACTCGTGCCAAAAACCTTTGGTCTCCATCATGCGGATTCTATTTCCCTTTTGGTCGCCAAACCTATAAATTTTTTCTCCCGCGCCGGATCAGTGGCGATAGGTTTGCTCACGATATCCAGCAAGGCGGTTCTGGCATTGTTGGGTGTAAAAGGAATTGAGGGAAAAGCATTTATTACAAAGGACGAAGTCAGGCATATAGTTTCCGAAGGAGAAAAAACAGGAGTTTTCAGCCCCATCGAACATGAATTTATACAGAATATTTTTGATTTTACCCAGACATGTGTGCGCGAAGTCATGGTTCCGAGAACGAGAGTAGTCGGGTTGGATCTGGAGCTTTCCAGAGATGAAATCGTAAAAGAAGTTTTAGAACATAAATATTCTCGATATCCTGTTTACAAGGATTCAATTGAAAATATCGAGGGTTTTATTCACGGAAAAGACTTGTTGGGCAAAGTTGTTTCAGAGCCGGATTTTGACATAAATGAAATTGTGCGTCCGCCTTATTATGTGCCTGAAGTGAAAAAAGTAAATGATCTTTTGAAGGAGATGCAGAAAAAGCGGATACACATGGCGCTGGTGGTTGATGAGTATGGTGGGATAAGCGGTTTGGTCACTACAGAGGATTTGCTGGAAGAACTGGTAGGTGAGATTGAGGATGAACATGACGTCGGAGAACCGAGACGGGTACAAAAGCTTGCGGACGGAAGTTTCTATGTTGATGCTCTGGTTACAATTTCAGAACTCGAAGATATGCTTGAAACAAAACTTGGAGAAGATTTGCCTTATGATACCCTGGCCGGTCTCATATTGGACAAGCTCGGAAGATTCCCCGAAAGAGGGGAAAAGCTCCAATTGGATGGATATACGCTAATATGTGAAGAAGTGAAAAAAACATCGATTGTCAAGGTGAGAATAGTGCCTGTTACAAAACCCTAAATCAGCCTGCAGTTTTTCTTCCACTTTTGTCTAACCTATACATAACATTACAAAATAAAAACAGAACATATACACAATTTCGTCATTGTCCTGATTGCATTTTGTCTTGATTTTCCTTACAATGAAGCAAATTTGAAGCTGTACCGGAATGACTCATGAATGATCAATATATCGAAAAAACCTTCATATATCTTGTTGTACTTTCAATTATAATACATGTAGCAGTCTATTACCTGTTTGATTTTCTGCCTGATATTAAGAGTAAAATCAAGCCGGAACCATACATGGTTGAACTTGAGGATTTGCCCCAATTGAACAATGTTAAGCCGAGTCCTGATAAAGGCGTGAACCGCAAGTCCGATAAAAGAATTCGTGTAAAAAAAGAGATCGCCCCTAAAGGCAGGATGCCCGTCGATCATGTTTCCCCCCAAATTGCGAAGATAGCGCCCATTACTCCGCTCCAGCCACAAAATAAGAGAACAGAATCCGGCGCTTTGCCGGAATCCGGCAAAGAAGTTTTGAGAAAAGTTCCGCGCGGCAAGGATTTGTTAGTAAATCAAAATAAGAACCTGCCAGAACTTGCAAAACTTTACCCGAACGCAAACAGGCTTTCGAGTATTGAGGAGAATTATAGGAAAAAATATGAAAATGAGGTAGAAGAAGGCGAAACAAAATTTCTTAATAGTGACGACATACAGTTTGGGTCATTTCTTCGTCGATTTGAAACTGCGGTCTACGGCGTTTGGAGATATCCGTCAGATGCCGCACGGCTCGGCATTGAGGGTATTACACCGGTAAAGATAACTTTTAACAGGAAAGGAGAGATTGATAACGTTCAACTTCTTGAATCATCCGGCAGTAGTATATTGGATAACGAGGTTTTCAGGACCTTGCGGCTTATCGGTCCCATAGGCGGATTCCCCAAAGGATACGACAAAGACAAATTCAGTCTGGTCGCGTTTTTCCAGTACGGAATCATCAGAGGTGTCAGCAGAGGAGTCTTGCGCTGACAAATGTCTTATCCAAGTCTTTCCCTCAGATATTTCTCAAACTCGCCGTTCAGTTCTTTCCTTTTCAGTGCCATATCCACAGTGGCTTTCAAAAAGCCCAGCTTGTCCCCGCAGTCATACCTGGTTCCGATAAACCTGCATCCGAAGACTTCCTGTATCGTCAATAGCTTGTGAATGGCGTCGGTGAGCTGAATTTCGCCTCCTTTCCCCTTTGGCTGCTTTTCGAGAATGGGGAATATTTCAGGAGTAAGTATATATCTGCCGATAATAGCCAGGTCAGAAGGCGCGTCCTCTCTTTTTGGCTTTTCCACCATATCGGTTACTTTGTATGTATTTTCTGAGACTTCGGAGGCTTTGACGCAACCATATGCCGAGATGTTTTCCATTGGGACTTTTTCAAGAGCGAGAACTGATCCGTTGTATTTGCGGAATACCTCCATGAGCTGGGCAAGACAAGGTTTATCCGCGTCTATAATATCGTCTCCCAACAAAACGGCAAAAGGCTCGTTCCCGACAAATTCTCTTGCGCACAAAATCGCATGTCCCAGACCCAAAGCCTGTTTCTGGCGAACATAAAAGATTTTTATCATTTCAGCGATTTCGCGCACTTCACGCAGAGTGTCGTCTTTTCCCTTTTCACGAAGCAAAAATTCCAATTCAAAAGATATGTCAAAATGATCTTCTATAGCCCGTTTGCCGCGGCCGGTGACGAAAAGAATCTGCTCTATACCGGACGCAACTGCTTCTTCCACAACATACTGCACAAGAGGTTTGTCTATGAGGGGGAGCATTTCTTTCGGAGAGGATTTCGTTGCCGGCAAAAATCTTGTTCCTAAACCTGCAACAGGGAATACGGCTTTTTTTACTTTCATGGCTATCTCGATTTCCGCTGATTCAGCGCTTTATATTTTTCGGCTTGCATAATTATATCGAACTTGAAGACTTTGGGAATAGATTGTTTGTGAAGTTGAAATAACACTTATATCAGGAAGCCTTAGCAAACTTTTTTGCCGATTGAAGCGTATTGTAAAGTAACATGGTGATAGTCATGGGACCAACGCCGCCCGGCACCGGGGTTATGTAGGACGCCCGCTGTGAAGCCACTGAAAACTCAACGTCTCCAACCAGCTTGCCGTCATCAGTCCGGTTAACACCGACATCGATAACTACGGCCCCTTCCTTTATCCAGTCTCCTTTAATCATTTCCGGTTTGCCGACCGCAGCAATCAGGACATCGGCCATCTTAATTTTATCCGGGAGGTTTGTGGTTTTCGAGTGGCAGAGAGTTACGGTTGCATGTTGTTGCAAGCACATGAAAGCGACAGGTTTGCCGACTATATTAGACCGCCCGACAATTACGACTTCTTTCCCCGTTAAATCGATGCCGGATTCCTTCAGCATGACCATGATGCCGTAAGGGGTACACGGCTGAAAGACCGGTTTGCCGGTTATAAGCCTGCCTACGTTATAGGGATGGAATCCATCAACGTCTTTTTCCGGAGAAATAGCTTCCAGGATTTTTGACTCATTAATATGTTTGGGCAGAGGAAGCTGAACAAGAATTCCATGTATATCATTCTTGTCGTTGAGCCTGTTAATGAGACTGACAAGTTCCTTTTCAGACGTTTCTTCCGGCAGTTTATATTCTTCGGAGAAAATTCCCACATCGTGGCAGGCCTTCTCTTTCATTCTCACATAAACCTTGCTGGCGGGATTATCTCCAACCAGCACAACCGCGAGCCCCGGTTTCACCGACTGTGATTCCAGCCGATTTATTTCTATGGCTATTTCGCCGCGTATCTTGCCGGCAATTGATTTTCCGTCAATAATAATTGCCATTTCAACATTCCTGTGTGAGTTTGAAATTTTATTGGACTTACAAGTGGAAAAATATTGCTATGAAAAGATTGCAAACATATTTCGGCAAAAAAAAGTCCCCCGAGAGGGGGACCCAAGTCTCTAAACAGCGGAAGGACATGATCCGCATGAGCCCGAAGCGGGGCAGGCCGGCTTCTTTGCTTCGCTGTTTTTGGAATATCCCTCGGCATACCAGCCGCTGCCTTTCAAGGCAAATGCGCTTTGAGAAATAAGCTTCTTGACATGGCCTCCACATTTGGGACATTCAGTGACAGGCTCATCGGAAAATTTTTGTCTCAACTCGAACTGATATTCACAGCTTTCGCACTGAAACTCATATAACGGCATTTCCAGACCTCCAAATATTTCTTTTTTACTAATATAAGAATTTGGTCCCGGATTTGTCAATCACATTTCCGTTTTTGTATGAAAGCGAACGACACGAGCCGAAACAAATAAGCCGGTAACTGATAATTTGTGATAAAGATGCTGAAAGTTCCTTAAAAACAATACATGCTTCAGATACTTACCTTAAAAAACATTTTGTCATGTAAAAAAGCAGCGGCGTTCGGTATACAATTCCAACTACTTTGTTATTGCGCACTACCGGCACCCTTTGGAACCTGTGCTTGACGAAAAGTTCCGCAACGTCCAGAATAAGGGCATCTTCGGTTACTGATATGGGTTGCCTTTCCATAATTTCTTCTACCAGTTTATCTTCGATGTTTCTGCACAGAACGTCAAAAAATTTAGCGGGTGCAACCGTTGTATGTTTGGCTTTCTCTGAACTTTCCAGAAGTGCGGTTATCAGTGTCAGAGGAGTAAGCATTCCGGCAAGTTCGCCGCTTTCGTTCACCACAACCAGACCCGGGGCGGCATTCAAAAAGCTTTCATCTCCGAAGTTGCTTTTCAGCATGAGAACCGCTTCTTTTACGGAAGCTTTTCTTGAGATCGAGGGGACTTCGGATACCATTATTTCTTTGGCTTTCATTCAGAGCTCCATTTTTTCTTTAGTAGTGCGAAAAATTCTTCTTTATTTATATTATTCACTTTTACTAATTTGTGCCTGGATTTTTCGCCACGAACGATACACACTCTTGCTTTTGAAATCCCCAGAACATCAGCCAGGAACTCAGTGCATAATTTGTTTGCTGAACCGTCCACCGGCGGGGAAGTTACGCGCAGTTTGAGCTCGCTTCCGCTTATTCCGCACAGTTCGTTGCGGGACGCCCTTGGCTGGACCCAGACGCAAAATACAATCCCATCATTTGTTTCAGAAATTTTAAGATCTTGCAGGGTATTACTGTTCATTCAGGGTGAGCATTTTGTAGTATGAATCCAAAAGTGATTTCAGCGAAGATTCAAACTGCAGCTTCTGTCTCTGCAGTTCCTGAATTTCGTTATTCAATTGTATCAGACGGTTTTCACCGTCGGCAAGCATCCTGTCCGCTTTTATCTCTGCCTCGGCCAATATGAGATCGGCTTCCTTTTGCGCATTATTTTTCATTTCTTCTATAACGCGCTGGGCAGCCAGTAATGTCTCGCGCAGTTCCTTTTCCCTTTGGACCATTTCTTCCTTGGTCGCGGCTGCTCTCCGGATTTGCTCCTTGAGTTCGCCGTTTTCCCGAATAATGTCTTCCATTTCTTTGGCCACCAACTGGAGAAAAGTATCAACTTCTTCGGGATTGAGGCCGCCGAATACCTTTCCCTTAAACTGCTGCTGCTGGATATCGAGAGGGGTAATTTTCATGGCAAGACTCCAATCCCGAATTTCATTCTGTTTACCAGTTCGAAAATTGAATTGACAACGAACTTTTGAAGGAAAATGATTATTAAAATAACTATGACCGGGGAAATATCAAGCCCGCCCAAATCCGGAAGGAATCTCCTGACACGGTTCAGCACCGGGTCTGTTGACCTGTATAGGAAACGGACTATAGGGTTGTACGGATCGGGATTGACCCAGGATATAATGGCTCTGGCGATGATTATGTACATGTATATATTAATGCTGAATTCGAGGATATAGGCAATGGCGTTCAAAAAATTGGCCAGGATGAACATTCAAACTCCAATCAAATTCTTATTTACATCTGCATGTTTATACAGAAAAAGCCCGGATATGTCAAGTTTGCCGGACTTTAGGTACCTTTGAACTTGAACCATGTTATGTATGAATTGTTTGTCAAAGATGGAAAGACAGATATAATTTTACTGAGGGGAGATATAACATGTCTTTATTGAAGAACTGGTGCACATTGGATGAGGCGGAATCCAAATTCGGCGTTAAAAAGTCGATAATCCTGAAATGGGTGGAAGACGGCATTGTACGTTGCGAAGAACTGGACGGGAAAGTGTCCAGAATCAATATTGACGATCTTGAACTTAAAATAAATGAAATGGTAAAAATTTAAAACCTGAACCAGCCTGTAGAAGACATGTTTTCACGCTTTTAGCTACTACTGACGGGCGGTTTCATGCCGGTAAAGACGGTTACGATTCCCGCAGTCAGGTCTTGGTGAGTTATTTCGACAAATCCTGAAAAAGAGATGATTTCCTTGAAATCTTCCCGCGACGGGAATTCATAGACTGATTCCGGTAAATATCTGTAAGCGCTGGAATCTGATACAACCCCCCCGATGAGAGGAAGAGCTTTTCTAAAATACCATCCATAAAGCAAGCCCAAAAACCCGTTTCCGGGGGCCGAAAATTCCAGTATCACCATTTTCCCGCCGGGTTTGAGAACCCTGCATATTTCTTTCAGGCCCTCAACCCTGTTGTCCAGATTTCTGATTCCAAAAGCTATTGTGACTGAATCAAACGTACAATCCCGAAAAGGGATCATTTCGCATGGTGCAACCGCAAATGCAATGCGCTCCGAGTTTCGTGAGTTTATCGTTTTGACCCTGGCTAACTCAATCATTTCCTCGCAGAAATCCATCCCCACGATGCGGACAGAAGGAGGAGCGGTCGCCGCAATGCGCAGTGCCATGTCGCCGGTGCCCGTAGCGGCGTCAAGGATGCTTCCTCCCTTTCCATAATCGATCTGTCCGGCGACAAATCTGCGCCAGTGGGTATCTATGCCGAAGCTCAGCAATCTGTTGAGGAAATCGTACCGTGAGGCGATTCCCTTGAACATCTCGCGAACACGCTTGCCTTTATTTGTCATTTCAAACATTTACTCTGTCCTTTTAAGACCAAAAATGGTATTAAATCCTTTTCAGTTTTCATCCGCAACGTAATTCCGGGTCATATCCGGAGCAAAGCCCTCATAACCATATATTGTCCGGCACGCGGCTGTAAAGCGAAAAGAACGGATTAAACGTTACGATAATGCAACCGGAAACCGCGCAAAGGGAATGGCCGGAAAAAATCAAAAAAGTTTTGTCCAAAGAAGATTAAAGGGGTAAAAATTGCTCTCCTTTATTAGGTGGCAGGATATTGTCGATATCATAATAATGAGCCTCCTAGTATACCAGTTATACGGATGGTTTAAGAATACGAAAGCCTTCCAGGTTGTCATCGGTTTGGGCTCACTTGGAGTTTTGTACCTGATAACCAAGAATTTCGGCTTCTTCATGACCAGCTGGATTCTTCAAGAGATTGGGACCGCGCTTTTTGTTCTGATTATCGTTATATTCCAGGCGGAAATCCGCCAGGCGCTGTATCGCTTCAGTCCATTACGCAATTTTTTCGGCCGGCAGGATTCCGGACAACAGTTGGATCTTGTCGAGTTGTCCAACTCGATTTTTTCCATGGCGGCGGGGAAAACCGGAGCTCTTATCGTCTTTCAGCGTAAAGAGCCGATAGACGAATATTTGCTTCATGGAATTCTCCTCGATTGCGTCGTAAGCGGTCAATTGCTCGGCAGCATATTCAAAGACGGCACGCCACTCCATGACGGCGCCGTTATTATCCGTCATGGCAGGGTTTACCAGGCGTCAGCCCACTTGCCACTATCAGTTAATTCAGATATACCGCAATATTACGGGACCAGACACAGGGCTGCCATAGGCCTTTCTGAACGTTGCGACGCCGCCGTGGTAGTTGTATCCGAGGAAAGAGGCGTGGTTTCGCTGGCTTTGTCCGGAAATCTGCGGAAGGTCGATACTCCGGAACAACTTGCCGGCCTTTTGAATGCCGTGCTGTATTCTCCCGTTCAGGAAACCGCAAAGCCTTTTGCGTGGAAGCGGCTCTACCGAAATTTCTGGCCCAAGCTGATAACTGTATTGCTGGTTTTTACGACCTGGCTTATTATTACCGCCCGAGAAGGTGAAATCACCAATATTTTCGTGCCCGCGACATTTCGGAATCTTCCTGAGGGTTTTCTTCTTACGAAGACTTCACCCGATGAGCTGGAAGTGCAGTTGAAAACATTTTCCGGCCTTATCCCGACGCCTAAAGAAGGAGAGGTTGTTGCCGAAGTTGATCTTTCGCAGGCAAAGGAAGGCAACAACAACATTGTCGTAAAAAAGGAAGATATAAAACTACCGTCGGGAGTCATCGTAAACCGTATCAAGCCGCCCATTCTGAAAGTAACAATAGAGAAAAAAGCCCGGAAATGGCTGCCGGTTGAAGCTAATCTGGTTGGAAAGTTAGAAGGTAAGCAGAGATTAAGAAAAATCAAGATCGAGCCGTCCTCCGTCCTGGTTGAAGGTTCTGAAGGCATTTTGTCAAAACTGGAGGCTATAAAAACCGAGGAAATCAATCTTTCAGCAATTCATCAAAGTGAAACAGTTGAAAGAAAGCTGATTCTTCCTGCTTCACAGGTCAGAATCCTTTTGGACGGGAGTGTCAGGGTCAGGATGTCCGTGGCGCGATAGAACATGTTTTGCATTCGGTGTTGACATATAAACGTTTTGGTAGTATAAACATGCAAAATTTTAAAATCGTGTTTTGTTTTTTATCAAAAAAGGAGGGGCCATGAAGAATAGTATTTCGTTATTTGTACTATGTCTTATCGTTGCCGCCTTCCCGTCTTTCGCTCTTGCCGCCAAGACCCATAAAGTCAAGAAAAACGATTCCTTATATTCACTCGCCAAAAGATATCATGTTTCGGTCAATGACATTAAGTCAGCGAACAATCTTGTGAGTACGCACATCAAAAACGGTGATGTTCTGGTTATCCCACCAAGGACTGCAAGTGCCGGGAATGTCGAGGAAAGCGGAAAACAGAGAATTGCCGGGGCGACCTACAGGGTTAAAAAAGGGGACAGTCTGGCAAGAGTGGCCAAAAGAGCGGGAATTTCAGTTGATGAACTGAAACGTTTGAACAAACTGAGCGGTAAAAGGCTGAAACCCGGAAGGATTCTGGTCCTGAAGGAAGCGGAGCCGGCGGAAAAGCCGGTCAGAGTCGTTGCGAAGAAGGAATTTACACGAAGTGTTCCGGTCTTCGAAGACAACCAGTCTGATCAAACTTTGGCGGAACTGACTGATTTTGATCCTGAAAAGAAAGTTGATCTGAGCAAGAATATTGAGTCGTCACTCGATGCTTCGAAAAGACTGAAAAAAACCGCCTACAGTTTCCTTGGTACCAGGTACCGTTTTGGCGGTACGAGCAGAAATGGAATCGATTGCTCCGGTTTTGTTCAGAATGTTTTCAGGGAGCTTCAAGTGCCTCTTCCCAGGACTGCACGGGAGCAATACTGGGTTGGGGAAAAAGTGAATGTTTACGATTTGCAGAAGGGAGACCTGCTTTTCTTCCACACATATGCACCTTATCCTTCCCATGTGGGAATTTATCTCGGTGACAACAAGATGATCCATGCGTCTTCACGTGACCGCAAGGTAGTTATATCTCCGATTACAAGTTATTACCGTTCCCGTTTCATCGGGGCAAAGAGACTGGCCAAGGTCAGCCCGCAGTTTGCCAAGTTGGAGGAACTCCTGGCCGGCACTGGAGTAGAAGAGGAAAAAGAAGAGGATGTGGTGAAGAACGACACCCTTGGCATAAATCTCGACAGCCGGAATTTGCAATAGCGTAACTTATGTTTTTGTTTGGTGCCGGTTATGGACATAGTCCATGACCGGTTTTTTTTTGAGCGAAACAGGAGCTTGAACAAAAAAACAGAAATCAGACAAACTGTCCGATTGCTTGATGTCTGTTTATCAGTTCCAAGTCGGGAATGCTGATACTCGTATCCTGGTGTGAAAGAAAAATCTCGTTGAATTCGTCGGCATGCTTGATAAAAGATTCTAATATTTTCGGTTCAAAATGGTCCGGTAATGTTCTCCCGTCACCTTCCGTTATTATTTTTACAACTGTTTCATGGTCGGCGCTTTCTTTATACGGTCTCTTGCTGCGCAATGCGTCATACTGGTCAACAAGCATGACTATCCTGCCTTCGACCGGAATGTCTTCACCACGCAACCCCCTGGGATATCCGGTCCCGTCCCATCTCTCATGATGATTCAATGCTATTGAACCGGCCATTTGGAGAACGGGATATGTTGATCCTGAAAGCATTTTCTCACCTATGGTCGTATGAGCTTTCATCATTTCAAATTCATCTTTGGTTAATGGTCCGGGTTTAAGAAGAATGTTGTCGGATATCCCTATTTTCCCCAGATCGTGCATAGGGCTGGCAAAAGTGATGTTTTCAATGAAGTCCGCCGGCATATGCAATGAACTGGCGATCCTGCTGGCATAAAGTCCTATGCGGGAAATATGCGAACCGGTGTCGGTGTCCCTGAATTCCGCTACGGCCGTCAATCTTTCAATTATTTCAACACTGATATTTTTGACCATTCTAAGGGCATCGGCCAATTCCTGGGTCCTTTTGTCAACAGTGTCTTTCAGCATGTATTTGTAATTTTTTTCTATTAGAATAAGCCTGTTGTATTTTACGGCTTTTTCTATCGAGTGAAGCAGGTACGTGGGTTTGTAAGGTTTGATGATAAAGTCGAAGGCTCCTTTTTTTAAAGCTTCGACCGCTATTTCCAACTCAGCATATGCGGTCATGAGGATAACCGGGATATCGGGGTTCAGATTATGAATTATTTCCAGAAGTTCAATCCCGGTTATAACGGGCATCTTGATATCTGTAAGAACCGTATCCACACCGGTTTCCTGCAGTTTGGCCATTGCCTGTTCGGCATTGCCGCATGAAACAACCACATAACCGCATTGATCAAGCAAAGCGGTTACCGATTCAAGCACATACGGGTCATCATCAACCACGAGGATGGTATTTTTATTTTCACGGTTCGTCATTTAAAATCCCTGGAATGACAAAGAATCAATAATAAAGACTATGCTATGCATCATTAAACTTAAATACCACACATAAAAAAGAAACTAAATTTAATATTCTGATTTTACCTGTTTTGTGGATAATAATAGATGACAAAACAAATTGCGACAACGCTTCAGACGATGCAAAACGTGAATTAGCAAAAAGCATAGTTAATTTCTTCGGCAAATAAAGAGAAAAGTTGAATGATTATTTCATTGCTAAGGAAAAATGTGCTGTTTGCATATTTTTCTATGCCGATATACTATCAGGCTTTAAATGAAATCATCTATCTGAGTACCTTAAGTTCATTCAAAAAGACCTCATATTTTCTTATATCATCAATTGACCCGAATTCCCGGTACCCGTCTGCCATGTCGGCGTCCATTCCGCGATAAAATTTGGGATGATTTGCCTTAAGGCCAAGAAGCGCCCTGTTTGCGGCATAGCTGAAGTTATTGTCTTCCATGAGGAGTTTACCAGCAGTTTTTCGCAATGGAAGAATCAGGCTTCTTCCAAGTTGAAAGAGCTTTTTCAGGGGTTCAGTCTCAAATATTGCGCATGCTTCATCCGAGTTATTTCCGCTGAGAAATTCAAGGGCAATATTCAGATATCCATGGACACGCTCCAGAATAGTCTGGAAATGTTCCATATCAGGTGCGGCGGTCGTTTCGGCAACTATTGCATTATTGACAAGGTTGTTAAATTCCGCGGACAACTCCTCGGATCCCACTTTGAGTAATACTTCTTTCAGAAGTGAATCTCCGGAAACATATATTGGAAACTTGGCGGGATTGGTGTCAGCCCCCAGTTTATGCTTCACGCCTTCCGTTCTTGTATAGGTAGACGGATCAAGATATGCGTAAATTGAAACGGCATCTTCATATGCCGGGAAGCCGAGGTCTCCGAGCCTTCCCGACCTGAGCTGATAATTCAGTTCTTCCATTTCACTCGCTATCTCATGACGCAGGCTTTCCATGAGGGCCAGGTAAAGGGGATGGTTGTTCCTGAAAATGATGTCGATTAATCTGCCCAACAGCGGTGCATAATTGGCATTTCTGTAACTGATGAAATAGCAGTTATCGAAGGTGTGATCCCAATTGAAGTCAACTTCTTCTTTTGTCGCAAATTCACCAATACCGCCGCCGACCGTTATGGTTTTCAAGAGACAGAGCGTTAGAAACTCCATGTCGAGACATGTCAACAACTCTATGATTTTCTTCTCGCCGCCTTCCAAAAGATAGCCGAGCCACTCATAAAATTTCTCCGTAACGAATTCATCCTTTTTCCAGCACTCCATATCCAGGGAAAAGATAGTCTGCTCATGCGTGCTGAGTTTGATTATTTCAAGGGAATCATTTTCTCCAACTTCTTTTATCAGCCAGTACATTTCCTGTGGACTGAAAGTTTTGATTATTTTTTCAGCCTCTGGATCGGAAATTATCCGGTCCATTTTCTCGCTGGGAGGAAGATCTTTTATGGCAAATATTTTTTGTGCCAGAGGGAGGTACGCCATTTCTCCCTTCAATGCACCATTGGCGGAATTTTTTGTTGAATTGCCTTCTTTATTCACATTTTTCGCACACATTAACCAAGACTCCTATAATAACTAAGCTACTTCTTTTTCCTGGACCGGGGTTTACCATGAATCCCGAGCGCTCTCCGGTAACCGCAACCGTCATGAAGCCAATGAAGCTCTGCAACCAGGTCTTCAGTAAGCTGAATGCAATCGGGATAAATTTCAAAGCGTCGGTTGTATATTTTGCATTTTCTTGTTACAACGTCCAGATATCGGCATGGGACTCCGGTATAGAAAATGGTGCCTTTTTCATCCTCTAACTTTTCAAAGCAGCATGAACCGCATTGTTTGCAGAGTTTTTCCCAATACTCGAGTTTTTTCCCGTCCTTATCCATAGGCAAAGGATACCCAAAAGTATCCATACATGTCAATGCCCGGCAACCTTACTGTTTTTATAGTTAAAAAGTTGTCGTACAAGAGGGGTATTTTTCCCGGAACGTTTTCTCTTTACAATCCGCAAGTGTTTATATATATTTTAAAATTTGAATTAATTCAGGAAGAGTAAAGGCATGACTATCAGCAATATTCGCAATTTTTCAATAATCGCACATATTGACCACGGCAAATCCACCCTTGCCGACAGGCTTCTTGAATTCACCGGGGCTCTGTCGGAAAGGGAAAAACAGGACCAGTTTCTCGATAAGATGGACCTTGAACGGGAGCGGGGGATAACCATCAAGGCTCAGACAGTTCGTCTCGTGTACAAAAGCGAAGATGGAAATGAATATGTACTGAACCTCATAGATACCCCCGGTCATGTGGATTTCACTTACGAAGTGTCCCGGTCTCTGGCGGCGTGCGAAGGTGCCCTGCTTGTCGTGGATGCGTCGCAGGGGGTCGAGGCACAGACCCTGGCAAATGTTTACCTGGCCATTGACAACAACCTCGAAGTGTTTCCAGTACTGAACAAAATTGATCTCCCCGCCGCGGATCCCGAGCGGATAAAGCATGAAATAGAGGACATTATCGGAATTGATGCCCATGATGCCGTATTGGCCAGCGCCAAGGAAGGTATTGGAACGAGGGACATCCTGGAACAGATTGTGAGAAAGATTCCACCTCCCGCGGGAAATGCCGAAAAGCCGCTTAAGGCCCTGCTCTTCGATTCCTGGTACGACCAGTACCAGGGAGTCATTATACTGGTGAGAATAGTTGACGGCGTACTCAGGAAAGGCGACAAGATTCAACTCATGTCCAGTGGCCGCGGATATGAAGTGCTGAAAGTCGGAGTTTTCGCCCCGGCTATGGTTGAGATTGCATCACTTTCCGCGGGCGATGTCGGGTTTGTTATCGCCGGAATCAAAGAGGTGCAGGATGCAAGAGTTGGTGATACCGTTACCCTTGTGAACAAGACTTGTGATGTTCCGTTGCCAGGGTTCAAGGAAGTGAAGCCGATGGTTTTTTCGGGCATGTATCCTATCGATACCGGCCAATACGAGCAGTTGAGGGATGCTCTTGCAAAGCTCCGGCTCAACGATTCATCCTTTTCTTATGAGCCGGAGAATTCCGTAGCCCTGGGATTCGGTTTCCGTTGCGGTTTTCTCGGTTTACTGCATATGGAGATAATTCAGGAAAGGCTTGAGAGGGAATTCGGCCTGCAACTCATAACAACGGCTCCTACAGTTGTATACAAAGTCTTCAAAACCGATACCAGTGTTGTTACAATCGAAAGCGCAAACCAGCTTCCGCCCCTGCAGGTAATCGACTATATTGAGGAGCCTTTCATACTGGCTTCCATTCACGTGCCCAATGAATATGTGGGCGGCATTCTGGCTCTATGCGAAGAGAAGCGCGGTGTTCAGCGCGAGATTAAATATCTTACGCCCGCCCGGGTAATGATAGTATATGAAATGCCTCTCAATGAGATAGTGCTCGATTTTTACGACCGACTCAAATCCATTTCGAAAGGTTACGCCTCAATGGATTACGAGTACCTGGATTACCGCCGGAGCGACCTTGTCCGCCTGAATATACTGATTAATAATGAGGTGGTTGACGCCCTTTCTCTTATCATCCACAAGGACAAGGCGTATTACAGGGGACGCGATCTTGTCGCGAAAATGAAAGAACTGATTCCCCGCCAGATGTTTGAAGTGGCGATCCAGGCAGCCATAGGCAACAAGGTTATCGCCAGGGAAACCGTAAAGGCTCTTCGAAAGGACGTGCTCGCGAAATGCTATGGTGGCGACATCACACGAAAAAGAAAGCTACTGGAGAAGCAGAAGGAAGGGAAAAGGCGCATGAAGAATGTTGGCAATATTGAACTTCCCCAGGAGGCTTTTCTGGCAATTTTGAAGGTGGAAGATAAATAAAATAACAAGGATATCAGGTATGGAAATGGCCAATAAAAAAGAAACTGAAATCACTGCGGAGCTTGGGCAAAAGTCGCCTGTCGATGTCAAAAAGAAACACATAGTCAGGGAATATGCCGAATCAATTATCATTGCCGTCATTCTGGCGCTTGTTATACGGACTTTTGTGGTGCAGGCATTTAAAATTCCATCCGCGTCCATGGAAGATACACTGCTGATAGGAGATCATCTACTGGTTAACAAATTCATTTACGGAATAAAGATTCCTTTCACCGACAAGAGGATTCTGAAAATCCGCGACCCGAAAAGGGGAGATGTTATTGTCTTTGAATATCCGGAGGACCCGAGCAAGGATTTCATAAAAAGAGTAGTCGGTACGCCCGGCGACGTTGTTCAGGTAATAAACAAAAAGGTTTATGTCAATGGCAGGATTTACATAAATCCGCACGAGGTGCACAAGGAACCCGACATTATCCCCGAAGCGCAAAATCCCCGGGACAATACGGAACCGATAAAGGTACCCGCGAATTCCTACTTTGTGATGGGAGACAACCGTGATCGGTCATATGACAGCCGCTTCTGGGGATTTGTGACAAATGACAAGATAAGGGGTCTTGCTTTTATAAAATACTGGTCCTGGGACCAGGAACATCATGACGTAAGGTGGGGAAGAATAGGCGGTCTGATAGAATAATCGCCCGTTGATTGTTCCGTACAATTTCTTTCTTGACTGAAAGTTTTTGTGATGGTACATTGCTTTGAAAATAAGTATGCCTTTTAATTTAACCCGGAGAGGTTAGCAAAGGTGAGAAACAGGCTAATATTATATCAGCTAAAGAACCTTCCTGCCTTGTGTGGGAAGGTTTTTTTTGTGTCCTTAACTTGCCGGAATCATTCAGTTTGGCTGCTTTGTGACGGTATCATTCACTTCCTGCGGCGATTACCTGGGCGCGAACCCGGGACTTGAGAGTCATTATGGGCTGCCTGGTTCCCCAGGCAGGGATAAATAAAATAGGCGGGCGGTTAACCGGAAGGAGGGAGGAAAAGTGAAGACGGACACGACAATAATACTCGACGGGGTCGGTGTTAAGAGGGCTCTAACCCGTATCGCCCATGAGATTCTGGAGAGGAACAAAGGTGTAAACGAACTTGTGCTTGTGGGAATCCGGACGGGAGGTGTCCATCTGGCGGAAGAGCTTGCAACGCGACTGAATGAAATTGAAGGGGAAAAGGTCCCGGTCGGATCAGTCGACATAACCATGTATCGCGATGACATCAAGGGGCATACGGCGCATCTCCCGGTCGGGAAAACCGAGATTCCTTTCTCGGTGGAGGGAAAGAAGGTCATACTGGTGGATGACGTGCTGTTTACCGGTCGAACCATAAGGGCGGCGATGGACGCTCTCATGGACCATGGCAGGCCCGACAGTATCCAGCTTGCGGTACTGATTGATCGTGGGCACAGGGAACTGCCGATCCGCGCCGATTTTGTCGGTCGTAACGTGCCGACCAGTCTGAAGGAGAAGATACTTGTCCATTTCGACAAGGAGAACCATCCCGTCGAAGTAGTTTTGAAAAAGAGCTGACTATAAAATGTAACAGGGAGGGTGCCATGGGGTTCATGCATAAGGATATTCTCGGCTTGCAGTTCCTGACAAAAGAGGAGATAGAGCTTCTTCTCAACACGGCTGAAAATCTGAAGGAAATAAACAGTCGCGACATCAAGAAGGTCCCGACATTGCGCGGCAAGACAATAGTCAACCTGTTCTATGAAGCTTCAACCAGGACCCGAACTTCATTTGAGATCGCCGCAAAGCGGTTGTCAGCGGATACCGTGAACATATCCGCCTCAACAAGTGCGGTACAGAAAGGGGAAACCCTTTTGGATACGGCGCGAAATGTTGAAGCGATGAAACCGGACATAATAGTGATACGTCACGGCATTTCCGGTGCGCCCGAGTACCTGGCCAAAAGGGGATCTTACTCCGTCATAAATGCGGGAGACGGTGCCCACGAGCACCCCTCGCAGGGTCTTCTTGACATGCTTACGATGAGGGAAAAACTCGGCAGTCTTGAAGGCCGGAAAGTTGCAATTGTCGGAGACATCACCCACAGCCGTGTTGCCCGCTCGAACATATACGGCCTTACTAAAATGGGTGCCCACATTCATCTTGCCGGCCCTCCCACCATGATGCCCATGGGGATAGAACGGCTGGGCAATGTCACGGTATGCGGAACAATCCGGGAGGCGGTTGACGGAGCTGACGTGATTATGATGCTGCGTATCCAGCAGGAAAGGCAGGGGAAAACCCTGATGCCTTCGATTCGTGAATATTCTCGGTATTTCGGCCTTAATCGCGACATTGTTAAACTGGCCAAGCCGGATGTAATGGTGATGCATCCGGGCCCCATGAACCGGGGAGTCGAAATCTGTTCCGATGTGGCCGACGGCCCCAATTCTTACATCCTTCAGCAGGTGGAAAACGGTGTTGCCGTGAGGATGTCCATGCTCTATCATGTCAGCGGAGGCGACCTGGCAACCGAGTAGACCCAAGTCCGGTTCCGGCCGGAGATGTTTGCTTCAAAGGCAGTGACATTTGGAATCCATTCAATTAAAATGTGAGGTTAGCTATGAATTTGCTGATAAAAGGTGGTCGAGTTATAGATCCTTCACAAAAGATTGACGAGATCCTTGACGTACTGGTGGCGGATGGAAAAATCATGGAGATAGGCAAGGAGCTGAAACCGGCAAATGGCGGTGAAGTAGTTGATGCAACCGGTCTTCTAGTCATGCCCGGCCTGATTGACATGCATGTCCATCTTAGGGATCCGGGTCAGGAATACAAGGAAGATATTGCATCAGGCACAAAGGCCGCCGCTTCCGGGGGATTCACTTCGGTTGCCTGCATGCCGAATACGAAGCCCGTCAATGATAACAAGGCCGTTACGGCATATATTTTGAACAAGGCCAAAAGCGAAGGGATAGTAAACGTTTTTCCGGTTGGGGCAATCACCCAGGGGAGCAAGGGGGAATTCCTCGCTGAGATGGGGGATTTGAAAGAAGCGGGGTGCGTGGCCGTTTCCGATGACGGCAGGCCGGTGGTCAATTCAGAACTGATGCGCAGGGCGCTTGAATACGCCAAGGGCATAAATATCATGGTCATTTCCCACAGCGAAGATCCTTCACTGGTGGGAGAAGGAGTCATGAACGAAGGTTTCACCTCGACCGAACTCGGTCTCAAGGGCATTTCAAGAGTGGCTGAGGACGCTGCAGTGGCCAGAGATGTGTTTCTTGCGGAATTCACCGATTCCCCTCTTCACATAGCCCATGTGTCGACCAAGGGTGCGGTAAATATCATTCGGGACGCGAAAGCGCGCGGTGTCAAGGTGACCTGCGAAACAGCGCCCCATTATTTTACGTTGACCGATGACGCCGTCCGCGGATATGACACCAATGCGAAAATGAATCCGCCGTTGCGCGAAGATGTTGACGTTGAGGCGATCAAGGAAGGTCTCCGGGATGGGACGATAGATGCCGTCGCTACAGATCATGCTCCACACCATTCCGACGAAAAGGATTTGGAGTTCAACCTTGCCCTTAATGGAATTATCGGCCTGGAGACTGCATTGCCGCTTGGTTTGAATCTTGTCAGGGAAAAGGTTCTTGATATTAAAGCTTTGGTTGAAAAAATGTCAATGAACCCTGCGAAAATACTTGGTATTGACCGAGGCACACTTATGGCGGGAGCAGTTGCGGACATAACCGTTATAGACCCGGACGCGGAATGGGTATACAGTGACGACATGATTTGCAGCAAATCGAAGAATTCCCCTTTTATGGGACGGAAATTGAAGGGGCAGGCCATTTACACGATAGTTGGCGGCAAAATAGTATACAAAAGGGGCTAGGGACCGGGGCTGGGCAAGTCAGCCGCTCCGTAACCTGAAACTCCTCGAAAATAAGGAGATGGTATGAAAGCAATACTGGCGCTTGCCGATGGCCGGGTATTCGAAGGAAAATCGTTCGGTGCGACCGGGGAGGCGACCGGTGAAGTGGTGTTCAATACCGCCATGACCGGTTATCAGGAAGTCTTGACGGACCCGTCCTACAAGGGGCAGATGGTCACCATGACCTATCCCCAGATTGGCAATACGGGTGTTAATATTGAAGACGTGGAAAGCGCCCGGCTCTACCTTTCCGGTTTTATCGTAAAGGAATACCTGGATTGCTACTCGAACTGGCGCGCTTCAATGAGCCTGGATTCCTACCTCAAGGAAAGCGGTGTGGTGGGCATTCAGGGCATCGACACACGTGCTTTGACGCGTCACCTGCGGGACAAGGGCGCCCAGAACGGGATAATATCAACCGTCGATTTAAATGTCCAAAGCCTGCTTGCCAAGGTGCGTGCCGTTCCAAGCATGGCCGGACTTGACCTCGCGACGGGCGTGACCTGTGACAAGCCGTACGAGTGGACTGAAGCTCTGTGGGAATTGGGCAAAGGATATTCCCGAATAGACAAATCAAATCAAAAGTTCAAGGTTCTTGCGTATGATTTCGGGATCAAATTCAATATACTTCGCAGTCTCGTTTCCGCCGGATGCGAAGTAACGGTAGTGCCGTCCACATTTCCGGCCGAAGAGGCGCTTTCCATGAATCCTGACGGTATCTTCCTCTCCAACGGGCCCGGCGATCCGGAGCCGATGACGGCGGTAATAGAGAACATAAAAAAATTCATCGGCAAAATACCCATTTTCGGCATCTGCCTTGGGCACCAGTTGCTCGGCCTGGCGTTGGGCGGGCAGACCATAAAGCTCAAATTCGGCAACCACGGCTCCAATTTGCCGGTCATGGACCTCGCCACCAGAAAAGTCGAGATAACCGCCCAGAACCACGGCTTTTCCGTTGATATTGTCTCCCTGTCCCACTGCAGCGAACTGGCCCACGAAAACCTGAACGATCAGACGGTGGAAGGCATGAGGCACAAAAACCTGCCTATATTTTCCGTCCAGCATCATCCGGAGGCCTCGCCCGGACCCCATGATTCCTTGTATCTTTTTGACAGGTTCGTGGAAATGATGGAAAAATTCAAGCCGGTGTAGGGGCAACCCCGCGTGGTTACCCAAATGTATGGCAGGCACGCGGGCCTGTTCTTGCGGAAATTCATGCGTTATATCGATCTTTACAACTCAGGTGTGCTGCTGGAAAGGGTGAGGAAGGCTTACAAAAGGCTTTCCGACTGCGATCTGTGCCCCCACGAATGCAGGGTTAACAGGCTCAGGGGAGAATCGGGCATTTGCCGGGCGGGGGCAAAACCGAAAATTGCCTCCGCAAGTGTTCACAGGGGCGAGGAGCCGCCCATTTCCGGCATGCGGGGTTCCGGCACGATATTCTTCTCACATTGCACTTTGAAATGCCTGTTTTGTCAGAACTATCCAATCAGCCAGATGGGCAACGGGGAAGATGTAGGCACATCCGGTCTCGCCGCGAGAATGCTGAAGCTGCAGCGCCAGGGCGTTCACAACATAAACCTGGTCACCCCCGGCCACTACCTGCCCCAGATTCTTGCCGCCCTCTGGTTGGCCATTCCGCAGGGATTCACGTTGCCGCTGGTCTGGAATTCCAGTGGTTACGAGAAGGCGGAGGTGCTCTCTCTTTTGGACGGAGTGATCGACATCTTCCTTCCAGACATGAAGTATTCGACGGAAGAGCCGGCAGTTGAACTGTCTTCTGCGCCGGGTTATCGGGATTTCAACCGGGCTGCCGTTCTGGAAATGTTCAGGCAGGTAGGCCATCTCGAACTCGATCCGGACGGGATTGCCATCAGGGGATTAATCGTCCGCCACCTGGTTCTTCCCGGAGGGGTGGCCGGCAGCGGTGAGACGCTTGGCTGGATCGCCGGGAATCTTTGCCTCGATACCCATGTGGCCCTCATGAACCAGTATTTCCCTGCTTACAAGACCGCTGGGATGGTCGGTATTGACCGGAAGATTACTGACGAGGAGTACCAAGAGGCCGTGGAGGCTCTTGAGGCGGTGGGGTTGGGGAACGGCTGGATACAGGAATAGACACGCAATTTACAGGGATATTCAGGATAGTCAGGATAAAATTCGAAATCCATTCAAATGTTAAATCCAACCTTTTGAGAAATTTATTAGGTTATTATCCTGTAAATCCTGCCTGCACGCTGACCCGGCCTTCGTAGCCCGGCAACTTCGGCGGAGTAGGCAGCGTTTCGGCTCGCAAGCCTGATCATCCTGTGAATTAAAGGCTTTACGTTTTTGAGGTATCACAGTGAGGACCGTTTTTCTTTTATTGCTTTCCAACGTTTTCATGACATTTGCCTGGTATGCGCATCTGAAAAATCTGCGCACCGCACCATGGTATTTCGCTGTTCTTGCAAGCTGGGGACTGGCGTTTTTCGAGTACATGCTGCAGGTCCCGGCCAACAGGGTTGGCTACGGGACCTTCAGCCTGGGGCAATTGAAGATTCTGCAGGAGGTTATCGCCCTGTCGGTTTTCGTGCCTTTTGCCGTTCTTTACATGGGACAGCCCCTGAAGCTTGATTATCTCTGGGCGGGGCTATGCCTTGGCGGAGCCACTTACTTTATTTTCCGCGGATAGAACCGCGGGGGCGCACCAATTGGTGTCGTTGAAGAAATTTACAAGTTCTCAGATAAATTCGCTGAATATACCGTAAGGAGAAAAGATGCCCAAACGCACCGATATCAAGAAAATCCTCATCATAGGAGCAGGTCCGATCGTCATCGGACAGGCGTGTGAGTTCGACTATTCCGGGACCCAGGCCTGCAAGGCGCTCAAGGAAGAAGGTTACGAGGTGGTGCTGCTGAACAGCAATCCCGCAACCATCATGACCGATCCAGATTTTGCCGACCGTACCTATATTGAGCCGGTGACTCCCGAATTCCTCGAGAAAATCATTGCCAGGGAACGGCCGGATGCCGTGCTGCCGACCCTCGGCGGCCAGACCGCGTTGAATACCGCGGTTGCGGTGGCGGAAAGCGGAGTGCTCGACAGATACAACGTCGAGCTTATCGGGGCGAAACTTCCCGCCATCAAAAAGGCCGAAGATCGGACCCTGTTCAAGGAGGCGATGGAGCGGATCGGCCTGGAGGTTCCCCGCTCCGCCTTCGCCCACAATTATGTCGAGGCGATGGAAGTGGTGAAAGAGGTCGGATTTCCGGCCATCATCCGTCCATCCTTCACTCTGGGCGGGACCGGCGGCGGCATTGCCTACAACATGGAAGAGTATGAAAGGATGTCCCAGGCCGGGATCGAGGCATCTCCCATCAGCGAAATCATGATTGAAGAGTCGGTAATCGGCTGGAAGGAGTACGAGCTGGAGGTGATGCGGGACACCAAAGACAACGTCGTCATCATCTGCTCAATCGAAAACCTCGATCCCATGGGGGTCCACACCGGCGATTCCATAACCGTCGCTCCGGCGCAGACCCTGACCGACAAGGAATACCAAATACTCCGCGACGCCTCCCTGAAAATCATTCGGGAAATCGGAGTCGATACCGGCGGCTCCAATATCCAGTTCGCCATTAACCCGCGTAACGGGCGTTTGGTCATTATCGAAATGAACCCGCGCGTTTCCAGGAGTTCCGCGCTTGCTTCGAAAGCCACCGGCTTCCCCATCGCCAAAATAGCCGCAAAGCTGGCGGTCGGCTATTCGCTGGACGAGATCAGGAATGACATCACCAGGGAGACGCCGGCCTGTTTCGAGCCCACTATCGACTATGTGGTAACCAAGGTGCCCCGTTTCACCTTCGAAAAGTTCCCCGCCGCCGACGCCACCCTTACCACCCAGATGAAATCGGTGGGCGAAGTCATGGCGATCGGCCGCACCTTCAAGGAGTCCCTGCAGAAAGCTCTGCGTTCCCTGGAAATAGGTTCCTGCGGTCTTGAATCAAGGCTGTTCAATCTTGTCGAGGAAACCCGCAGGGCGCTGACGGCAAAGGAACAAAGCCTTCTGGTCGAAAAGCTGCGCGTTCCCAACTGGGAACGGCTCTGGTACCTTGGTGATGCGTTCCGCAGCGGCATGAAGTCCGGAGAAATATATGACATCACCGGTATCGACCCGTGGTTCCTGGAAAATATCAGGCAGATCGTTGACATGGAGGACGAATTGAAATCCGCCCGCCATGTGTTTGAGAGAAAGCTGCCGGAGCTGCGCGATGTGCTGAAGGATGCCAAACAGTACGGTTTTTCCGATAAATTCATAGCAAAACTGTGGGAAACGACTGAGGAAGACGTGCGGACGACCCGGTTATCGCTCGGAATCAAACCTGTCTTCAAAAGGGTCGACACCTGTGCCGCCGAATTTGTCGCCTATACGCCATACCTTTACTCGACTTACGAGGAGGAGTGCGAGGCCCAGCCTTCCGACCGCAAGAAAATCATGATTCTTGGCGGAGGCCCCAACAGGATAGGCCAGGGCATAGAGTTCGACTACTGCTGTGTCCACGGGGTTTTTGCTCTCGGCGAAGATGGCCATGAGACGATCATGGTCAACTGCAACCCGGAAACTGTTTCCACCGACTATGATACCTCAGACCGCCTCTATTTTGAGCCCCTTACATATGAGGACGTTCTCAATATCGTCGAGGTGGAGAAACCCGACGGGGTCATAGTCCAGTTCGGCGGGCAAACGCCGCTCAAGCTGGCCGTTCCTCTGGAAAAGGCCGGGGTCCCGATTATCGGCACTTCCCCGGATTCCATCGACAGGGCCGAGGATCGGGAGCGGTTCCAGGTCATGCTGCACAAGCTGCACCTGAGGCAGCCCGAAAATGGGACCGCCCGTTCGTTTGAAGAGGCTGAAAAGATCGCCGAACGTATCGGCTATCCTGTTGTTGTCCGGCCTTCGTATGTCCTGGGCGGCCGCGCCATGGAGATCGTCTACGATGTGGACGACCTGCGCAGGTACATGCATACTGCCGTCCAGGCTTCACCGGAACATCCGATATTAATCGACAAGTTCCTCGATTCGGCCATAGAAATAGACGTGGATGCGCTCTGCGACGGGACCGACGTAATAATCGGCGGCGTCATGGAACACATCGAGGAGGCGGGCATCCACTCCGGCGACTCGGCCTGCTCATTGCCGCCATATTCGATTCCGAAGGAAACGAGCGAAGAGATCAAGCGCCAGACGAGGCTGATGGCCCTGGAACTGGATGTGAAAGGGCTGATGAATGTCCAGTTTGCCATCAAGGATGGTGATATCTATATCCTCGAAGTCAACCCGAGAGCTTCCCGAACCGTACCGTTCGTTTCAAAGGCGACCGGCAGGCCTCTTGCCAAGCTTGCCGCGCTCATCATGGCCGGCAAGACGCTACGCCAACTCGGAATTACTACCGAGATCGATCCTCGCCACATGGCGGTGAAGGAGTCGGTTTTTCCGTTTGTGAAATTCCCCGGTGTTGACACCATTCTCGGTCCTGAGATGCGGTCTACTGGAGAGGTTATGGGCATCGACGACAATTTCGCCATTGCCTTTGCAAAGGCCCAGCTCGGGGCCAACGTCAGCCTTCCCCAATCCGGGAAAGTGTTCATCAGTCTGCGCGACAGCGACAAGAAACATATTGTCGCTGCGGCAAAAAAATTGTATGATACGGGATTTGAACTGGTTGCCACGCGCGGAACTGCCATGTACCTGCAGGAAAAGGGGCTTCCGGTGAAGATTGTCAACAAGGTTGCCGAAGGCCGCCCGCACATCGTGGATGCCATAAAGAACAACGAAATCTGCATGGTCATCAACACTACCCAGGGCGCGCAGGCGGTTGCGGATTCCTTCTCGATCCGCCGCAATACCTTGATGAACGGCATCGCTTATTTTACTACCACGGCAGGAGCGAGGGCCGCAGTAGACGGCATTGTTGCCATGCTGCGAAAAGAGATGGATGTGAAACCGCTGCAGGATTATCTGGGAGTATAGATACAGGATTGACACAGCTTGCACAAATGCTGTAAATATTGCTATATTTGATTGTCGGTTAATTAAATGCGGGGCGGCCTTGGTGCTGCCCCGGTGGCTTTAAGGAGCAGGAAAAATGTCTCATTCAGTGCCAATGACAAAGGAAAGTTTTGAAGCCCTCCAGGACGAACTGAAACGCCTCATCAGGGAGGAACGGCCGAGGGTCATCCAGGATATTGCGGAAGCCCGTGGACACGGTGACCTGTCGGAGAACGCCGAATACGACGCCGCGAAGAACAGGCAGGGATTCATCGAGGGGCGAATACAGGAACTCAAGGACAAGCTGGCTCGCGCATATGTCGTCGACCTTGCCAACCTCAAACCGGACAAGGTGGTTTTTGGCGCAACCGTCACCCTTTACGATACAGCGACCGAAGAGGAGGTTACTTTCCGGATAGTCGGTGAAGACGAGGCGGATATCAAAACAGGCAAGCTGTCCTGTACATCCCCTGTGGGCAGGGCTTTGATAGGGCACAAGCTCGATGACACGGTGAGGGCCAAGGTTCCCTCCGGAGTCAAGGAATACGAGATAATCGATATCAGGTACGCTTGAGTTGACTACTAGGTTGTGTGATTAAATTGAAGGCGATTTTTATTGTTTTCAAACCAAAGGCGGGGTGAAATTCCCCGCTTTTTGCGTTTTTGCCGGGAAACGGATGGTAGAGGGCGGGTTTGAAATCCGCCCCTTCAGCACCTTCCCATCAAGGCCGCGACTGGATTCACCCGTTTTCCTTGCTGTCGACAAATTCCATAATTCCTTTCCACCATGAAGGCGTTACCGCCAGCGGCCAGTCATTGTGGCCCACCCGTGGAATTTCTGAGAACTTCTTTCCAGCAGTACCGGGCAGCGAATCGAACAGTTTTTTCGCGTGCCCGATCGGTATTATTTCGTCCCGTTCCGCTCCGACGACGGCAATTCTGCCTTTAAACGATTCCAGATTTGTGACGGTGTCGTATTTGTCGGTCAGGAACAATCGAACCGGCAGGTAGGGGAATTTCTCTCCGGCGATTGATGCCAGCGTATCCCAGGGGGTTATGAGAACCAGCCCGTCGATCTTGACCGGCGCATCCCTGACTGCTGCCGCAGCGACCCCGCAGCCAAGGGATTCTCCCAGTACGAAGAGCGGTCCTCCGTAATCTTTGAACGCAAGACGCAGTGTTTCTTTTGCATCCTTCACAAAAGGCTTTTCGCCCACATCTCCGTTCCTGCCACCGTATTCAGGGTACTCCGCAAGAATGACGCGATATCCCAGCGGGACAAGGGCCTTCACGTAAAATGCCCTGTCCGCCGCGGTACCCCCGTTGCCGTGGAAAACGACTATCGTTCCCTTTCCAAACCCGGATTCGTCCGTGACGACAAGCCCGCGGTAATCGGACCCGGAACATTCCCATGGTTTCAGGCCGGCTTCCTTGAGTGTTTCTTCGGAAGGCGGGAATTCGCTTGGATAATAGAGCATCTTCTTTTGCATGTTGCATCCACCGAGAAGCGGTATTGCCACAATCAACGCGGTTAAGGCCATAATATTATACAGGATGCGGGATGGGGAAGCCGGGATTTGCTTTTCGTGGATTGGGGTATTCAAGGGCATAGCCAACTCCTTCAAATTTTAGAAAATCATTTGAGACGCAAAGACGCAAAAGAAACTACAGTAAGGCTATAATCACCTTCTTATATTGTTTGAGGTTCATATATGCTGACTAGATTAAGTGAAACCACACTGGAATATGTTGCACGTCTCTCTATGGTCATCAGATTTGACCCACTTCCATAAGTATTTAGGGTTGATCCCGTTCATCCTGATTATCCCTGTGAATTTTTGCCTTTGAAGAATTCACAGCTTTTGTAGCCCATTGGAAACCTAATATTTTCTGCGCAGCTCCAGCCCGTTGTATGCGGAAGTGAACCCGAACTCCCGCAGCATATCACGGTACTCGCTCTGCCCGGTCGCAACGCCGTTGATTTTTTCGATCACGATACCCTTGACGGGATTGAACCCCCTGGAGAGAAGGACTTTGAACATTTCAAGGCACTCGGGGAGCCGCGGGTGGTCGGGGGGAATGTGGATGCGCAGTTCCCTGCAGTTCTTCATCGACTCGATCACGACCCGTTTCCCCTGAAAGACGATGTGATTGGACGGGATGCGGCGCGGCAGCTTCCCCTTGAGCCCTTCGAGCCCGATCCCGCAAAGGGAGGCCGGATCTTTCGCGTTCAGCCAGTAGATCCTATCCTCATCAAGTCCGTCGCGCAGGAAACGGAATGCCTCGAAAGAGATGAACTGCACTCCGGGGATTCCCTCGAAGAAATATCCGCTCATGATCTCGCCCGACAGCTCCATGAGGCGGAGGATCGGGAAGAGCCTCCGCCAGCGCAGCGGTTCCGCTTCGTTCTCCAGGATCTCGCGAAACAGGATGCCATAGCGGTCGAAAAGCATTCGGGCACGCTCCCTGGCCAATTCCTGCCTTTCTATCCCCTCCGGTTCCGCCGTGGCGACATCCAGCATCCGCCAGTTTCCCGGAATCGGGCGGCTGGCGACCCAGCGGTGCATGGCCGAACGCCTGCCATGGTTGCGTCCGCCATGTCCGATGATATCTAGCGCCGCTGCCTGGAAGCCGTTCAGAATTCCCTTGCGCAGCGTTTCCATGGAATCGTTGGCCACCGCCGATTTCCAGGTCAGCTCCCACAGGCGCCGGGTAGCCTCCTCGGTGTTCAGGGCGGTGTGGGAGGCGATGTGGAAAAGATCGTATTTCCCCCTGGTGTCGGGAAACAGTGCCTCTGCCTTTTCCCTGTCCTTTTGGTGTGGGGACACGAAAATATCCAGCTCCGTTTCCAGGGCGAAGGCGGCGGCCTCTTTCCCGGCGCCGTACCACAGCAGCGGACTGGAATTCATCAGGGCGTCAAGCCAGGCGGGCTGGTAATTCGCCATTCGCGCCGGCAGGATGTCTTCCTCCCAGAGATGGGCCGGGGCAGGGTAGCCGAAAAGCTTTTCCAGCCTGTACTGGAGATCTTCGATCGTCTCGCCGGGACGCGCGAGCCCCTGGTACGAGGCTATGAAAAGGGGCAGATGATCGACCGGCAGGGCCTGGAACGATGGTTGTCTTGCCAGGCGGGCCATGCGGAGCAGGCGGTCCAGGTTGTCGGCGTAACAGACTTCCACGGTTTCGCTTCCTTCAAGGATCGTATCGACAATAATACGGCCTTCTTCGACAAGCCCCTCCAGCAGGGAATCCAGGTCATCACCGCGGATTCCGAGCGCTTCTTCCATCCAGGACCTGTCCACCGGTCCGTAGTAGGAAAGCCACTGGGCGACAAAGTCGGCCCGGTCCATTTCGCCTTCGGCCGCTTTGCGCGGCACGCCGGAGGGGTGACCGTCTGTCCCGGCTACGGGGAAAAGTCTTTTCAGAAGCGGCATGTTTTCCAGGGCGCAGATATGGCTGACGTCGCTTCCCTGCAGGGTAAAGGAGACAATTTTTTTCGTGACCGTTTCGGGGATGTCCGCCGGGAAGTCCTGAGAATCCCGCCTGCACGCGTCAAGGAGCCTTTGCCATTCGTCGGCGGGTATTAGAAGCCGCTCCTTGAGCCAGTCCATAAGTTCCGCCGGTGTGGACGGGGCGTAGCCGGGCCTGAGCCGCTGCAGCCTCCCTTCCAATTCGCTGGCAAGGTGCCGGGCAATTCTGGGTCTCAACTGGGACGAGTAAAGGACCTCGTCCAAGAGCTTGCGGCTCAGGCCCGACGGGGCACGGCTTTCCGACGTGTCGTCCTCGTACATATACTTGTTGGTCTGCCGCCAGATCAGGCTGCCGCAGAAAGGGGAGGGGACCTCGTTCTCAACCTCTGTGAATTCGATTTGCCCGGTCTGCAGTTCGTCCAGCATCATTTTCAGGTTCGGCAGGTCGAAGGCGTCCTGCAGGCATTCCCGCCATGTTTCCAAGACTATCGGGAAATCGGCGAAGCGCATCACCGCTTCGTGGAGTCTCCGTGCACGCAGCCTGTTGAGCCAGAGGGGATAGCGGCGGTGGAAGCCGGCCCGCGGCAGGAGCAGCGCCCGGGCCGCGTTTTCCCGGAACTTGGCGCCGAAAAAACCCGACGATTCGAGGCGCTCCCGCAGAAGCTCCTCGACATTCTCCGGCGTGACCATGCGGATCGCATCGGTCACCTTCGCGTCGTTGGGGAGCACCAGCAGGATATTGGCATCGCCGGTATAGACTTCGAGCGGCAGGCCGTGCTTTTTCTCCCAGGCGGCCGCCAGGGCCATGGAAAACGGGCGGTTGAGGCGCCCGCCCCACATGGTGTGCAGGATCGTCTGCCTTCCGACGGCCCGGCCGGTCCCGCCGTTGTAATGTTCGATGACGATCCTGTTGCGGTGTGGAAGTTTTTTAGCGCAGGCCTCTTTCTGGCGCAGGAGGAATTCAGTCAGGGCAAGTGCTGATTCCGGACTCATGGCGTGGCCGGTTTCCAGTTGCCGCCGGAATTTTTCGGCGTCGGAGAGCCGTTCGTCCGCCTCCCGCAGGAAGTCCATGATCCTCTCCGCGTAGTAAAAGTCGCGATCCTGCTCTTCGGCCCGCCAGAAGGGGACCATCCCGGTTTTCACCTTGAGCGGGGATACCTCCACCGCGTTGTGGGTGATGTTCTGTATCCTCCATATCTGGGTGCCGAGGGTGAAGGTGTCGCCGATCCTTCTTTCCCAGACGAATTCCTCGTCAAGCTCGCCGATCTTGGCGCGGGATTCCTTCACCCGCAGGTCATAATAGCCGCGATCCGGGATGGTGCCGCCCGAGGTGTAGAGGAGGAACGATGCCCCGGATTTGGCCTCTACCGTGTTGTCGATCCGGTCGATGGAGATGCGCGGCGCAAGGTCTTTGATCCGGCTTTCCGCGTAGCGGCCCGCCAGCATTTCCAGGACCAGCCGGTACTGCCCTGTGGTGAGATTCCGATAAGGGTAGCAGCATTTGAAAAAAGCGTAGAGGTCGTCGATCTCCCATCGCTCGGAGGCCGTCATCGACACAATGACCTGTGCCAGCACGTCCAGCGGGCATTCCTGAGGATGGAGCGGCTCCGTCACCTTTTCCTCCATGCATCGGGCCATGACCGCGGCAGTCAGGTAATCCATTCCGTGGGCCGGATAGAGCCTGCCCCTGCTGGTTTCGCCGACACCGTGCCCGGCGCGGCCCAGGCGCTGCAGCGACGAGGAGATGGAGAACGGCGTCTGGACCAGGATCACTTCGTCCAACTCGCCGATGTCGATGCCCAGTTCCAGGGAACTGGTCGCCACGATCGCCCTGAGTTCGCCTCTTTTCATCCGTTCTTCCACTTCGAGCCTGATCTCGCGGGCAATGGAACCGTGGTGGGAGTAGGCGATGATTTCCTCTTCGCCTTCGTTGATGTAGCGGGCAATTTTTTCTGCCACTCTGCGGCTTTTGGTAAAGATGAGCGTGGAGCGGTTTTCGAGGGCGATTCCCTTCAACTCCAGTGCCAGGTTTCGCCAGAGGGTTTCCTCGTCTTCCTCCTCGTCGGGTTTCTTCGGCGATTCGATCGTTATGGAGTAGCGCTTGTCGTCATCGGAACGGAGGATCGCGACCGGCCTTTTCCTGCAGGCCGCCTCGCCGTGGCCGTTCATCCGTTCGAATCCGCCGATGAAGTCCGCCACTATCTCCTGCGGCCTCACGGTCGCGGAAAGGGCAATGCGCTGGAATTCGCCGCTGAACAGGGTTAGCCGCTCGACGGCGGTGATGAGATGGGTGCCGCGCTTGGTTGCGGCAACGGCGTGGATTTCGTCGAGGATCACGGTCCTGACGCCCTGGAAAAGGGCGCCGCCGTTTTTACCGGTGAGCATGATGTTCAGGCTCTCGGGGGTGGTTATCAGGATTTCCGGCGGATGCCTCATCAGCGCCCGGCGCTCGTCGGCCGGGGTGTCGCCGCTTCTGGTCATGACGCGGATTCGGGGGAAGGGCTGCCCTTCACGGGCGAAAAAACCTTCCAGCTCCTGCAGCGGAAAGAGCAGGTTGCGCCTGATGTCGTTGTTTAGGGCCTTCAGCGGGGAAACATACAGGATGCGCGTCATGCCGCCCGTCCATTTGCCGGTTATCAGCCGGTCAATGGCCCAGAGAAACGCGGCCAGAGTCTTGCCGCTTCCTGTGGGTGCAGTAGCCAGAAGATGCCCGCCCGACGCGATTTCCCGCCAGGCCATGGACTGTATGCGGGTCGGCATTCCCACTCGTTCGATGAACCAGCGGGCGACCAGTGGATGGAAGAGTTTCAATGAATCATCCATAGCAAATTCTCAATGCCAGAAGAGATGATGTAATTATATACGGACAGCGCACCTGAAGGGAGCAAAATCATTCAAACAGTATTTTTTTCATTTTCGATAAAATACCGGCTCTGCGGATATAACTCTGAATGGCCATGCCTTAATGCTATTTGATGATAATTTAATGCAATTCTGATATATAAGAACCCTTGTTTAATTTTTTATCTTGTTTTAAGAAAGCAATGAAGATTTATCTAAAATATCCGATAAGTAATATGTTGCCTCTGCCGAGTCACGTTAGCAGTGCCGGTGGTTAACTTAAAGACGGAATCCGGGTTGGAGGACATCCGGAAAGTTAATTCCACTTGAAGGTATGGGTACATTGACATGACAAACCCGGAAGCAGTTGCCGATAAAATCCTCAGGAAAAAATACATCCTGGCTCTGACAATCATCGCCTGTCTGACCGTCCTGAGCCAATCAGCCATCCAGTTGTTAATCGGAAGAAATGAAGACGACTCAAGGGTGATCAACATTGCGGGTCGACAGCGGATGCTCAGTCAGCGCATCAACAAGTGTGCTTTTGGCATTTATATAACAGAAGACCTGCAACAGAGAGCGCGTTACCTGGAAGAAATGACGAAAGCAGTCGATTCGTGGGACATCTCTCAAAAAGGTCTTCAGTATGGAAATGCCGACATGGGATTGCCGGGGAGAAACAGCGACAAGGTAAAAGAGCTTTTCGCCAAAATCCAGCAAAAGCACAATATCATCCTTGCGGCCGCAAGATCAATCATGGCATCGGAGACTGGCAAGACAAACAATCAAGAGATACTGAAAAAGGAAATTCAAACAATAGCTCAAAACGAGGGCGACTTCCTCAAGGGAATGAATGAAATAGTATTTCAATATGACAGGGAAGCCAGAGCAAAAGTAGAAGTTGTAAGAAAATTCGAATTATGTCTTATGGTGGTAACACTCATTGTCCTTGTCATGGAAGCTTTTTACATTTTCAGACCCGCCGAGAGGCAAATCAGGGAAAAGATAAAGGAAATCAGGAAAAATAAGGAAAGTGTCGCCAGCGCCAAGGAAGAGTTCAAGGCCATCTTTGAAAACAGCCAGGTTGGAATGATGCTTTTGAAGCAGTACAGGCTCCTGTATAAGGCTAACCAGAGATTGGCCGATATCCTGGGTTACGACTCGCCCGAAGTTATGACGGGCCTCAGCATGCTTGAACTTCACCTCTCCCCGGAACACTTCGAAGAATACGGAAGCAAGTATTACGACACCTTGACGCAGGGTGAACAGATACAGGTCGAGTACCAGCTGAGAAGAAAAGACGGTTCTCCCGTGTGGTGCACATTGTCCGGCAAGGCCATCGACGGGAAAAAACCGCCTGATCTGGGCAAGGGCGTGCTCTGGGTAATTGACGACATATCCGGCCGCAAGGCGGCGGAAGAGCAACTCCGCCGGGCAACAACGGCGGCGGAAGCGGCAAACATCGCCAAGAGCGAGTTTCTGGCGCGGATGAGCCACGAACTGCGTACACCCATGAACGCTATCCTCGGATTTACGCAACTGATGTCCCGCGATGAATCCGTTTCAGAGACGGCGCGGGAAAACCTGTCCATCGTCAACCGGAGTGGCGAACACCTTTTGTCCATGATCAACGACGTGCTGGACCTCTCCAAGATAGAGGCAGGCAAGGTTGAATTGAGGGAAGAGGCATTCGACCTGCCCCGGACCATGGCAGATGTAGCCGAGATGGTCCGGTTACGGACCAGGGCCAAGGGGCTTGACTTCATCGTCGAGCCGGATCCGCAGCTGGAGCGATACGTCCGGACGGATCTGGGCAAGCTGCGCCAGGTGGTCATCAATCTACTGGGCAACGCTGTCAAATTTACGGATGACGGCAGTGTTACGCTCCGAATGCGCACAACGCCCATGGTGAAAAAACCCGGTCGACGGTTGCTGGAGGTGGAAGTGCAGGACACAGGTCCAGGCATTCCGCGGGACATGCTCGATGCGATCTTCGAATCTTTCACCCAGGCAGGCCACCACAAGTCGGGACGGCAGGGGACCGGCCTGGGTCTGACCATATCTCGTTCATTCGTTCGCCTGATGGCAGGCGAGATCACGGTGGAGAGCGAAGCGGGAAAGGGTGCCCTGTTCCGGGTCCGGGTGCCGGTTGAGGCGGTACAGGCAGAAGATTGTCTCCGGCCCGGGGGCCGGCCGCTTTCCGTGATCGGGCTGGAACCGGACGAACCCGCATGGCGGGTACTGGTAGTTGAGGACAACCCCGATAACGTCCGGCTGCTTGAAAAAATTCTTTCGCGGGTAGGATTCGTCGTACGCACTTCCGGCAATGGCTCGGAGGGTGTCGAGACCGCGCGTGAATGGCATCCCCACTTCATCTGGATGGACATGAATATGCCGGTGATGGACGGATACGAGGCGACGCGACTCATCCGTGGGCTTCCCGGCAGCGGGGATATTGTTATCTTCGCGCTAACGGCCAGCGTTTTCAAGGAAGAGGAAGGAGAGATCATTGCTGCCGGTTGCAACGGAGTTTTGCACAAACCTTACCGGGAGTGGGAGATTTTCGAGGTCATGGCCCGGCACCTGGGGATTCGCTACAGGTATGACGATAATGCCGAAGGCGGTCGGACCGCTTTGCCGGCCCCGGATCGGGTGCCTTTACCGACTACCGGCGAGCTTGAGGCCCTGCCGCCGGAGACCGCCCGGAGAATCCGGCAGGCTGCCATCGAACTGAACAAAAGGGATATCCTCGCCATGGCGGAGGAGGTGGAGGCTGGGTATCCGGTTATTGCCGCCTTCATTAGGGGGCATGTTGCTTCATTTGATTTCGAGACCATAGAAAAGTTCGTCGAATCAACTGAAAGGGGGCAGCCGGCATGAACGGCAATATTCTCATCGTTGACGACAATCCGGACAATCTGAGGGTCCTGGAAGGGATTCTTGCGGCGGACGGCCACGAGGTGCGTCCGGCCGTAAGTGGAGAGGTTGCCCTGAAGGCGGTTGCGGCAAGATCGCCCGACCTGATCCTGCTCGATATAATGATGCCGGGGATGGACGGGTTCGATGTCTGTCGCCGCCTGAGGGTTGATTCCTCCACGGCGTCCATTCCAGTGCTTTTCATCAGCGCGTTGGGTGAAACCGATGACAAATTGAAGGCTTTTGATGCCGGGGGACTCGATTACATAACCAAACCGTTTGCTGAGCGGGAAGTACTGGCCCGCGTGCGGACCCATCTTCGGCTTACGCTGGCGCAGAGAGAATTGAAGAGGGTCAACCGTAATCTGAACCTTGAGGTAGAGGCGCGCAAGGAGAGCGAACGTAACCTGATCGAAGCGCAATGGATAGCACATATAGGCAATTGGACCTTTGATCTTTCTTCCGGCAACATACTTTCTGCCTCGGCGGAGTGCTGCAACATCTATGGTGTAAACCCCCGGGAATTTACCGGGACTCTTGAAGCATTTCTGGAAGTCGTGCATCCGGGAGACCGTGACAGGGTCGAAACGACTTTCCGGACTTTTCTGAAAGATTATCTTCCGTTCTCTATTGAACACCGCATTATTAGATCTGATGGAATCGAAAAGATCGTACATGTCAAGGCAGAGGCAATTCCGGACAGCCTTGGAAACCGCGTGAGGGGAACAGCAACGTTACAGGATGTCACTGAACAGAGACAGGAGGAAGAAAACCGGCTGGCGCTGGAAAGAAATCTGCTGCGTACACAGAAACTGGAGAGTATCGGTACAATTGCCGGAGGTATCGCGCACAATTTCAACAACCTGCTTGCCGGCATCCTCGGCAATCTCGAGCTTTGCCTCATGGACATGTGCCCGGATTCGCCCAGGAGAAAGTATATTGCACAGGCCATGACGGCATGTGATCGCGCCGCGAACCTGACACGCCAGATGCTGGCCTATTCGGGTAAAGCGCTGTTCATGCCGAGAGAGATAGATGTAAATGACGTTGTCCGTGATAATGGGGACCTCTTTCGGTCATCCGTCAGCAGAAACGCGATTTTTGAAATCACCACCACTCCATTTCTTCCATGTATCGAAGCAGACGAGGGGCAAATCCAGCAGGCGATTATGAACCTGTTGATCAATGCTTCTGAAGCCGTCGGTACCAACCCGGGCCGCATTACCCTGTGCACCGGCATACAGGAATGTGACGACGAGTACCTGAGCCGCAGCCGGCTCGAAGAGAAACCCCCCGCCGGCCGGTTCGTTTATATCGATGTATCGGACACGGGCTGCGGTATGGATGAAGAGACGCGGCGTCGTCTTTTCGAGCCGTTCTTCACCACCAAGTTCATGGGCCGCGGACTTGGGATGTCCGCGGTTATGGGGATAGTCCGTGTTCACGAGGGTGCAATTGTTCTGGATAGCGAATCAGGACAGGGGGCCGCCTTCCGGTTACTTTTTCGCGCACGGGGAGACGCAAGCCAACGGCCACTGGAAAATGCTGGACAGGTGGACAGGCCGGTGAATCCGGTAGCTTTTTCCGGTACGATTCTGGTCGCGGATGACGAGGAGCAGGTGCGTGAAATGTGCATAACCGTGGTAGACCTTATGGGTTTCCGCGCGATCGGCGCGCAAGACGGCAAAGAGGCGGTGAAGGTTTTCAATGGACATGCCAATGACATTGACCTGGTGATTCTTGACCTGACCATGCCCAACATGGATGGAATATGCTCCTTTTATGAAATGAAGCGGATTCGCCCCGATGTCCGTGTCATCCTGAGCAGCGGTTATAGCGAACAGAGCGTGCTTGAGCGCTTCGCCGGCGACAGGCCGGCCGGCTTTATTCAGAAACCTTACCATGTGCGGGACCTGCAGGCCAAGATCGAACAGGTCATGAAAACCGTGCCTTGCCCGTCTATGCCTGAGGTATAAAAAATTTAGTCCTTTCCAGATTCGCCTTGCGGTTGTCGAGACCGTTCAATCCGCCGTTAATCCGTTTGGTTATCGTTATGATATCGTCCTTGTCTGCAAATGCATTGAGGTTATGGGTCGTCCAGAACCAGCAGGCCACGTCCACGGCCGTTTCGGGATCGTCGGCCAGGAGTTTCGCGCCCTGGTCGGTGGTGTAGTCGATCCCGCGCGCTTTGCCGTACGCAATGTAGTTCGCCCTTCCGGTGAGCTGGATGAGACCGCGCCCCTTGAACCGTCGTCCGTCGCCGGGCTGGGTGTTGCCGAGATCTTTACGCCCTTCGTAGGCGTCTCCGCTGGCAATTTCCTCGCAGTAGCGGAGCTCTCCGCTCTCGTGACCCACCTGCGCCAGGAAATGGGCCATCCGGAGCGGTGTGTTAATAGAGTAGGCGACCATTTTCCCGGCAAATGCATCGCAGTAACGCGTGATGAGACTGTCATCGGCATTGATGAAAATCCCTTTCAATACCTTGTGACAGAATGACAGTATGCCTTCCGCCATCTTATTCAATGTTTGCCCTCCCGGATCGACCCTGGAGTCGGGTTGTGGCATTCCGATAACCATGCGCTGGAAAGCCTCGATGGCATTGGTTGTGGCGTCGCCGAAAATGCCGTCCTCAGCGAGTTCATCCAGCGGCGCCAGCTTACCGATGTTCATATTGATGAGGATCTGGACTGTTTTTACGTCCGGCCTGCTGTTTTTTCCATTCAGACCAACTGATGCGGTAATACACATGGCTGCCTCCCTTTTATTTGCCCTGTGGCGCATGTATGTCTCAAGTCGAAATGTCACCGGTTGCCAAGCACCGCCTCTTGCAAAATTGCGGCATAACCGTCGCGTGCCCTGTCAATGGAGTAATCGGCGGCAATTTTGCAACGGGCGTTTCTTCCAAGGCGGGCACGGACATCGGGTTCACTGAGAATTGTAAGGGCTGCGTTCGCGAATCCCCGGACATCGTCCGGTTCCAGGAGTATTCCTTCCTTTCCGTCATGGATTATCTCCGGGACGAAGCATCGGTTGGAGGCCAGCACCGGGATGCCGCACGCCATGGCTTCAAAAAGGCCCCAGTTGGCCGCTCCTTCGAAGATCGGAAACATGATAACGTCCATGGCCTGGACATATCCGATGAAATCATCCCGCGGCATGAAATCTTTGAAGATAAAATCATCCTCACCTAATCCCAAAGCATCGAGCACGTAGCGTTTGAAGGATAAATTGCCAAGGTACATCGACTCGTTTCCGTAGAGCGTGCTTTCGCTTCCGATGGCAAGGAATCGCGCGTCCGGACGTGTATGTCGTATTTCAAGGGCGGCTTTGGCAAAAATGTCGAATCCGCGGACCGATTCCAGCGAGCGTCCGGCAAAACCCACGATCGGGGCGTCCGGGGGCAAGCCGAGCTGCACCCGGAGGGTTTTCCTGTCTTCGCAGGGGTGCGGCAAAAGAAAACCCTCCATCTGGACACGGATTTTATGGACCAGATCGGCTGGGAAAAGGTTTTTGGCGTATGCGGATGGAACAATGCAGAGATCGGAACCGAGAACGCTCGAATTGATCAGCGCCCTGAGGGAAACATCCATGAGCATATGCTCGTGCCGGGCGGGGAACTCGTTCCTGGCATATACCGGAAAATATCCAGGCAGTTCAACATATGAAACGACCGGGACCTTCAAAATATCCCGAATGAAAAAAGTTGTCCCGAAGGAAGCGTGGCCGACCACGAGATCGACTCCGTCGGTTTCCCGAAGATGCAACAGCGCTTCCACTATGGCCTTTCCACGCCGGACGCCTTCCTCGATGCTTCTGGTATAGTAGCTTCCGGAGAAAGCTTCATCCCCCTCCCGAAATCCGTAATAGGGAATCGGCGGGTCGCAGCTCCTGACGGATTCAGTGAATTTTTCGTCGACGAGAAAAGAGCAGTTCCAACCGGCTTCCTCCGCCAGGGCATGGGCGATGTCCGTGAACTGATTCGGATGGGACGGGTGGATGAAGACAACTTTCATTATTTTTTCACCGTGTTCTTTGCCTCGCTGATAAGTGCTTTTGCCTTGGTGTTATCGACACCGAGGGCGGAAGCCACCTTGTCGGCTGTCGCCCTCGCCAGCGCCTCTGCATCTGCTATCCCCGCTGTCCTTAGTTTTCCGGCCGCTTCCGCAGTGACTCCTTTTACCTTGTTCAATGAAGTTTTCCCGGCCGTTTTTTTCCCCTTGGCAATTAGCGAAGGTTCCGGCTTGAGAAGAGTTGCCATCATGGTGGGAAGGATTGTCGGAACAGTTGGCAGGGTATAGGTCGGCAACGTGTGGGTTAACGTCGGTGTGATCTGTGTCAGGGTTGGGGTAATTTGGGTTATTGTTGGTGTAATATGGGTAATTGTCGGAGTAATTTGAGTCAGTGTTGGTGTGATCTGAGTTAACGTCGGTGTGATCTGTGTCAAGGTTGGCGTGATTTGGGTAATTGTTGGTGTAATATGGGTTATGGTCGGAGTTATAATGGTAGGTGTAAATTGTTTCACCTCAATAACTACGGTAGCTGGTTCGCTCCTCAACCCGGCGCTGTCTTCCACTATCAGTTGAAGGGTATGTCGTCCAACCGGAAGGGTCACCTGAACTTTCGGCTCAGTAGTATCAAATGGAAAATTTGTTAATGTCGGTGTTGTCGGTGTTGTCGGTAATGTTATTAATGTCGGTGTTGTTGGAAACGTTGGTAATGTTGGCGCCATTGCAAAACTCCTTTCTATTCTCAGTTGAAATATTTATGCAAAAAACCGGGTTGATTTCGTTTTATCTGATAACCTGATCGAATCCCGCTCAAACTTCGTCCCAGGTGTATTTCACGATCTGTTCTCCATCCTGGGCCGTGGAGGCGGAGGCATCGAGTGTGACAGTTCCTTCGTTGCCCGTAATGGTGGTAAATATTACCTGATCGCTTCCGGGGTTCGCCATGGGCGGAACGGCGCTGCTTTTCAGGTCCCACTGGTATGAGATGATGTTTTTTCCCCCGAAAGCTTTGGAAGCCGAAGCGTCCAGGATTGCCTGCGCCTCGACGCCGACAGTCGTCATAGTCTGGTCATTGCCGGCGGATGCCACGGGCGGTTGCATAACGATCTCGGCGAGTTCCCTGGCGGCCAAAGCGACGATGCCCTGGCTTAACAGCAGCTTGTCAGTCTGATCGGGAGTGGTGGTCAGGTTACTGCGGAGAGCGGCAACTGCGTCGACATAGTCCTGGTATTCCTTGAATTTTGCCAGCCCGGAACAGATCGTTCCCATTTCCTGGCCTGCATCCCGTTCGGTGTCGGCAAGGACGCTGAGCAGACCGGTGAGTTGACCGGTTCGCATGAAGCCCACGCAGGCAAGCATCTGGATGGTCAGGGCGGCCTGCCGCGCGTCCGCAACTGAAGGAGTGGCAAACCTTGTGGCCAGGGCGGCAAAATTCTTTCGCGTTTCCGTCATTAGAAGTTCAAGCCGCTGCTGCAGAACCGGATCCAGCCACTGGACGGAGTCTGTAATGCCGACCGATCCGGCGAAAACGATGTAGCGTCTGTCGATTTCGCCCGCGCCGGGTTGCGAGGGGTCGGGCGGATTGGCCACTTTGGTCGCGTTTGCCGGCAGGCTGACGCGTGCCAGTTCCAATACTTTCCTGTTGTCCGGGACGGTGGTCGCGAGATTCAGGATCGCCTGCTCGGTGACGCGGGTATTGCCGCTGTAGTCCGGCATTTTGACGTTGGTGACGGGGTCCGTTTCCACCTCGGCGTAGCTGAGCGTGACATACACCGTGGTCGGTTGGGCGTAAGCCGTCAGGGGCAGTTTGCCGGTAACCGCCAGGCATATTTCGTTGCCGTCGCCGTCGATTGCCGTTCCCGACTGAACTTCGATGTTGCCGTCGGCATCGGCGATGACATTGAATTCTTCGGCGATGCCGCGCATGACACCGGGAGTGTGCATCCCCTGATTGTGGATTTTCAGCTTCCGGCGATGGTAGTCCTGCTCCGTTTTCCAGTCGTCCGCCGTCGTAAAAAAGCCGGTAAAGAAATTCATCCGTTTGAATTCGGTGATGTCACCCATATCAATTCCTTTCCCCAATATAATTGTCCACGCCGATCGATGAATATTCCGCTATCTGCATCGGCTCGATTTGCCGCACGGGCCGGGCCTGGATAAGCCGGAGATAGTATACGGTGTGGGCCGGCTTTTCCAGGTCGAGGATGGCCTGAATCTTTTCCACCCGGACGTCTCTGAACCGGTCCGGATTCACTATGACATCGACAATAAACCGGTAGGGCGTTTCGCCCTCTTCACTGATCAGTACCGTATCGCCCCAGTAATCGGCGGAGATCGTGTCACCTCCTCCGACCGGCGTACCGGTCAGCATATAATGGGTGTCCGCCAGGCCGTCCCGCCGGGTCACGGTAGCATTTGTGTGGACGGTGCTGGCGTCGGGATCGGGACGGACGTAATAAATAACGACCGTTTTCGCCTGGACGTCAACGTTGACCTTCCACACCATGTCGGTCCGGTAGTAATATTGCCTGACGCTGCCATCGTCCGGATCGACCTCACGGACCAGGTAATAGTCATATGTCGCCAGCGGCGCGCGTTCGGCCGATATGTCCCTGAAACGCACATCAGAAGGCGTAAAACCGCCGATCATGGAAGCCACACCGATCTGCATTCCGGCGGGCCACACGCATTCCCTGATCGTGATGGCGTTTCTGTCCGTGCCGGTATAAATCTCCAGGTATTCTTTCAGGCTGTCGACGGTGCCGCGCCCCCGGTACAAATCCATCGCCCGGCTGATCAGCAGGCGTTTTTTCTCTTCGGGCCACTCGTCGTCCAGGACCAGGGCGACCCAGGAAGCCAGCCAGGGAAGGAAATCGGCGTCGGTGGTGAATGGGTCGAAACAGGTACTGATATTCCCGGTCCGGTCGTGGAAATTCTGGAGCGCCTGTTCAAAGGGGCGGAGAAACATTTCCAGAAAAGGCGTTTCCCGGAAAATGGCGGGCAGATAATTAATCAGTCTGATTTCGTTGTCAGGCATAATGTTTCCGTCTCTCTCCCCGGCTATGCACCGCTGATGAGTGTCTGCGCCAAGGAATCATCGAAGTGAACGAGGCTGTTCGGGGCGATGACGATCTTATTGCCGCCTCCGACCCACGCTTGACCGTTTTTCCGGAACAGTGCCAGCGATTCGATGTGATCGACCCCGGCGGTTTCTTCGATGACGGCGCAGACCTCCGATTCGTATACATCTCTGCCGAACGGCCAGCCTCCGCTTTCGCCTTCGTTGTCGTCACCAACCGGCGAGAAGAAATTTTTCAGATTTTCGATGATCATTCCTTTCACGTCATCCGGCTTCGGGCCGAGATTGCAGACCACAACGGCGCCGACGGCAATATCCGTGTAAACCGGTCCGACGACATGGTGGCGGCAGGTGACGAGACGCCGCTGGTCGAGAAAGGAAAAGACATCATCGATAAGTGTGGCTGCGGGCAGCGGCTTTGATTCGCCGTTTTGCGGGTACGGCACGATTATCACGCTCACATGCCCGGTTTTTCCCGTCAGGACGGACGGATCCGCCGGATCGGCGGCCACGTCCGCAAGGCAGCGGGCACGGGCAACGGAAGGATACTGGCCGAGCACCAGTTGTTCGAAATCCGCCTCCGTGACCGCACGCCACCGTCCCTGCAGGGCTTGCATCGTCGCGGCCCGCGCCTGATCGATGGCGGCGCTGCCGGTGTTCCCCAGCAGACGCAGCAGAACTTGTTCGCCTTCCTGGGGAATGCGGTTTATCCTGTAAAGCAGGATTTCGGTAACCCAGGCGAACAGCTCGATGAGCATGATTCCCGGGTCCGAGGCGTTGTGGTCGGTCCAGTCCGGGGAATAGCGGGGAATAAGCGCCTGCAGTTCCTTCACGAGGTCGTCAAAGGTGCGGTTGTCCAGATTCGACAGCGGGATCGGCATGGCCTTACTCCTCAAGGATCATTTCTATCATGTGCGCGCCGGAACAGGCCAGATGCCCCTCCGGAATGAAGACGCGGTTATGGAGAGATTCGACGGAAAGCAGCCGCAGAAACTGGAGATCGGGATCACGCCTGCCGTTGTAGACGATGCAAATGGTGTTTTCGTTGTCGCTGAAACCTTCGACCCGCGCCGTTGCGTGCCCCTGTTCGTCCGCCTGGAGCCATGCGGCCAGCGGCAGCCGGATCGTTTCATCGGGTGACAGCAGGGCTAGCGACTCCACGGCCGGCATTGTAGCCAGTGCCGATATGGGTATATCCAGGACAACGGTTGAGCCGTCGCAGGTCAGACCGGTTATCACGGCTCCCTTCAGAACGACGGAGTTGTCTGTGTCTACGATATTGACGCGGTCTCCGACTTTCAGGCCGTACACACGGACCCGCAGTACGTTCTCCGGATCGGAGAGCGCGGCGTTCTCCAGGCCCGCAAGGGAATAACGAATACGTTCGTCGAAAGTGCCGACCATACCGCCTTCGCAGATTTCGCGGTATGGCGGGTTTGCCGTTTCCATGGTAAGGACGAGTTGCTGGATCGAACCGTCGAGACTGGTGTTCGAGACGTGATCCACTCCCGCGACATTTTCCAATTCTTCGTAGATTTCGGACAGGTAGACATCCCTTCCCAGTTGCCATCCTCTGCGGTCCGGCCCGCCGGAAAGGGGGTTGAGAAACTCGGCCAGGCGGGCCATGATCGCGAATTTGACATCGTCGGCCGTTTCCGGATTTACGGGAACGATCCCGGCCGTAATCGTCACTTCGACATATTCGGGACCTTTTATCGTGATACGTGATTCATTTCCGGTTGCCGTGAGGTTGACGAGCGCGCACGACGCAAAGTATTGACGGATGTCGCGCAGAAGAGGGGGACGTGGGAAGGGTCTGGCGTCGGTGCTGTCCGGAACGACGACCACCGTCACGTATCCTTCCCGGGTCATGCCGTTGCCGTCCCGGGTCGGCAGGCACCACGCCGCCGCGATTTCCCCGCTCGAGTCCTTGGCCAGCCAGGCGAAGTCTTCCACGGTAATCGCCTTGCCGCGGTGCTTAAGGGTATTCGGACCACGCTCGTTGACCTCGTCGATTGTTTCGATGTCGCCTCCGCCGGACGCCTCTTCGGCATTGCGGACTCCCTTGATCTGCGCCAGCGGTCCGCTCGGGTTGCGGATGACTGTTATCTCGCCGGCGGACACGTTGCCCGAGCCGCCCTGATGGTAGCTATAGCAGACGGCCTTGATGCTGTCACGGCCTACCGGCGGAATCTTGCCGTGTTCCCCGTCGCCGAACAGGACCCCGCCGGAGGCCGGATCGAGGACGAAGTGGCGGCTGGAGGGGCCGGAAGCGTAAAAATGATCTGCCTGCTGCCAGCGGACCCATACGCCCTGACTGTCCGGTTCCGTCACGGGGAACGCAGATGTGTCGTCCGCCCCATCAACCGAGTCCTGAGCCTTCTCCAGCGCTGCCAGTTCGTCCGGGGCCGGCTGATCGGGCTCCCTCACATATAGTTGAATGTCCGCCATGATTGGTGCATTTGTGGTGGCAAAAGCCTGATTTGCCTTGCCGTTGCTCGACCCTATTATTTCTCCGGGGACGGTAACCGAATTCAGTACCGGTACGGTATTCCACAGGATGGCATTCAGGAAGGCCGCAGGTGGATAAAATGCCGTCGCCGGCTGCTCCAGATCGGTCGGCATCAATCTCCATTTGTAACTTTTGATCGGATCTTCGCCGAAATCGAAGGAGCCTGATGCATCGAGTTGCACGACGGCTGCATCACCGATGATATTGATGATCCGGTCGGGCCCCGCATCCGCGACCAGGCGTTCCGATGAAACGAGGTCCCAGCGGTACTTCCTGGCGGATTCATCGGTGCCGCCGAAAGAGCCTGACGCATCGAGTTCAACGACGGCTTTACCGTTCGTGGTGTTGACAAGCCGGTCCGGTCCCGCATCCGCGACCAGAAGTTCGGAGGAAAGCATATCCCAGTGAAAGGTCGTTACAGGTTGTCCGTTGTTATCGAATGAAGCCGAAGCGTCAAGCTGCAGTGAAGCCTGGTTGACGGTTGTCCTGACGGCATCGTTTCCGGTCCGGTCCGGTCCGGCAGCGGCGACCAGATTTGAGGATTCGACCGAAGACAACCCGTATTTCGTGATCCGCTGACCGTCCGATGGCGACGACCCGGAGAAATCGAGGGTGACTTTTGCCGTCCCCGTCGCATCGGCGACAACCGCCACCGCCTCCGGCACGGCAACCGCCAGCGGCGTCTCATTTCGTATCCTCAGCCGGAGCCAGTAAGCGTCCCGGCCGAATTCGGAGCTCACTCCCTGGTCACTGGGGCCGTAAAACCCCAGGTATCCACGTCGGCGCAATCCTTCGCCCTCGTCTGAGACGGGCAGGATACTCCAGTTTCCATCGCTTCCGCTCCAATACTCCCATAGCAGCGGTGGGAAATTTTCGCCGTCAGTTCTCGTCTCGTCCACATCCAGCAGGAGCTGGATCCACTCATCGGCGGGGAAGGGGGCGGCAAATCCGAGATAAAGGGCAGGGATGTCGCATGAGCTTGTGAACGGCCCAAAGCCGCTCCCGGCAACGTCGACGGATAAATGGTCGCGGATCAGTCCGTCGACACTGCACAAAAGGACTGACGGGGTCTTCCCCGTTACGGAATAATCGGGCAGGTTGGAATAGGCCGCCGCATAAACTTTCGTTATGTAGGGGGCGAGGACCTGAGGCGCAGTCCAGATCGTGCCGGAGGTGAAATCCAGTTCGTATCCGCCGGCCGTGACGCGCGCGCAGCCACAATCCTTTCTTGCCGCCGATTGCAGTTTCCTTCGAAGGTGCATTGCCGCCGGTTTCGACCGCCGTGGGGATGGAAAAGCGAACAGTCCCTGATTTCGTGAGCGCCATGGTTTCATCACTGAACGTCGGGTTCAGCATATTGGTGTTACTGTTGTCCCTTTTGCTCCTGCCGAGCGGCGTCCAACCTGCCGTGCTCGAATAGGACCATTCCATCTCCAGCATGTTCAATTGACTGCTTGACATTGGCGGGGTGGCGTCCGGAA
>DASRZQ010000207.1:0-22185 GCA_035686205.1 Geobacteraceae bacterium | reverse complement strand
AGCGGGACCGCTGGAGACGACGAGTTTCACGGTCGCCCCGGCGGAAGTCGACGTGCCGGCCGCGGGTTCCTGGCTGATCACATTACCGCTGATAACCGCGGCGCTGTTCTGCCTGGTCACAGTGCCCACGTTCAGCCCCGCTCTGGTTATGGCGGCCTTGGCCGCGGCCAGGATGAGACCGGTCACATCAGGGACGGCAAGGGCCGGTTTGCCCGATGAGACAACCAGATCGACCGCGCTTCCCTGTGTCGCCGTGGCGCCCGCGCCTGGGTTCTGGCTGATCACCGAGCCTGCGGGAACGGTCTTGCTGGGGGCCTGCGTTATGGCGCCGACGACCAGTTTCGCGGCAATGATTGCCGCCTGGGCACTGGCCTGCGTCTGGCCCACAAGGTTCGGTACTGTTACCGACGTTGAACCGGCGGAGACAACTAGATTAACCGCCGATCCAGCGGCCACGGAGGTCCCTGCAACAGGGGTCTGGCTGATGATATTGCCGGCGGGTATTTCGCTGCTTGCCTCTTCGGTTACAGTACCCACTTTCAGTTTTGCCGCCAGGATGGCGGCCTGGGCGTTCGACCTGGTCATGCCGACAACATTCGGCACGGTCACTTGGGAAGGAGCCACTTTGATACTCCAGACCAGCTTGGTTGTATCGAACGCCCCCCGGCGGTCGTGTCGGACGGTGAAGGTGTCGCTGCTCGTGACCGTGGCATTAGCCGGGACATTGCCGAAAGTGAGGTTCCCCTGGAGGATCTTGATATAGGCCGAGGTGCTGGCAGCGCTTGCTGTTACCCCGGTAACCGCCGGTCCCGTGTTGGTAATACTCGCTTTGTACACATAATCAAATTCGTAAAGGCTCACCCTGGTACTGCTGAGAAGGGTGTAATTGCCTATTGTCAGAATTTTCGCGGCTTCGGCCCGTGAATTGTTTCCGGTAACCGTTAAGATATTCGCCAAAAAAAGTAAAATCAGTCCCGTACGGCGCAGCATCCTTCACTCCTTTCCGGGCTTTCGGCCCGCCAAAACCTGACTGCAATTCTGTAGAGGTTTACACCGGGTTCATATCCTTCTAAACCGGCCGCCAACAGGTATCAAAGCCGCAAGACCGCTTAAAAGCAGTCCGACCGGGCCCGGCGCCGGTACCGGGCAGGGCCTGCATTGGCCCTTTTCCAGGACATTAAATTTCACGGGGTCATAAATGGCGAAAGTCTGCGGTGCCGGGCCGGCCGGGCCGCCAATCCAGTCGAACTGGACCGCGAAACCGGCCTGCTTTCCGCTTATGCCGCCGGAAAGAGCCAGAACATCGTAATCGGCGGGGACTCCCGGAGCCGAAGCAAGGATCGATTGCTGCCAGTTTGCGGCAAGATTGCCCGGGGAAACAATTTTAAGGGATGATTCGTCATACTTGGCCGGATCGAAGGCAATATCGAAGAGTTTGACATTCGTTCCCGCGCCGAGAGAACCGTCATTGGTAACCGAATAGTCGTAACGGTAGGTGGAGCCGCCGATGCGGGTGAGGGTGTAATCGATGATTGTTGCCGTCGAGACGGAGGGGACAAGGAATGAGACCAGGATTACAATCAGAAATGCTGTTTTTTGCATACTTGGACCTCCTTGCGATAATTTTTTTGTGCTGTTCCATTACCACATAAAAAGTCACCAATTAATCACGGATTCACGCAAAAATATTTCTAAAGGGAAGGGACGTTATTTTGACTGATATTGAAAAATCAAAAAACCGCCTTTGCCTTCATAGGCCTTTGATCATCTGGAGGCATAACGTCAATATTGACTTAATATAAATTTATTGATAAAAGTTAATCACATGTTAAAAATTCGTACGGTGTCAATGTAAAATAAATTCCTTCCGCATCATGGAGAAAGCGCCCAAAAAGGGCAGATAATACCAAGTTGCAATCAAACAATTTCAAAACATGTCATGTCGAACGAAGAGAGACATCTTTGGTAAACGTGTTCAAGATTTCTCGCTGAAGCTCGAAATGACAATGAATTGAATGCAACTTGGTATAAGAGGGCTGGTGGGAGATTGGCCGGTCAGGAATTTTTCGGATCTTTCACCCGGACAAATCAAGGGAGGTTATTATGAGAAGAGTCTTCGTGGTTACAATGTTTGTTGCAATTTTGCTGTGGGCTTTTTTACCCGCGGCGTATGCCGCCAATTACAGCTGGACAGCTCTCCCCGACTGCGCAGGCTGGACGACCATCGCGTCCAGCATCAACGATTCCGGCCAGATCGCCGGGGTGTACTATGACAACAGCATTGGAAGGGCACATGGCTACTTGTATGACAACGGCAGCTTCACACAACTCGACTTTCCCGGCTCCGTCTGGACCTCCCCTAACCGCATCAACAGCTCAGGACAGGTTGTCGGGTCTTACGGAATGAGTGTAAGTGATTCACACAGCTTCCTGTATAGCAATGGCAGCTATACTGCATTGAACTATCCGGGCAGCAGCTATTCCATCGCATATGGAATCAATGACAAAGGACAGGTTGTCGGAACGACAGACGACAGCCAATCGCACTACCATAATTTCCTGTACAGCAACGGCGCCTACTCCATTCTGCCGGACTACCCCGGAGCGGATCAGACCCTGGTTTTGGGCATCAATGACAACGGACTCATTGTCGGCAGTTACGAGGTCGACGGAAGCAACGGAACCTTATGGCATGTATTCCTGTATGACGGCAGCACATTCAAAACCCTGGACTTTCCCGGCGCCGGCGAAACATTAGTCGGCAGCGGCATCAATAATCCAGGTCAGGTTGTAGGGAATTATGAAGACAAAAACGGCGGCAGACACGGCTTTCTGTATGACGGCGGAGTCTTCACCACACTGGATTATCCGGGGATCAGCTGGTCGGCGGATTCTTACGGTTTAAATGACATCAATGACAAAGGCCAGATTGTGGGAGGCTATTCAGACATGAACGGCAAGCATCACGCTTTCCTGGCAACACCGGTTCCCGATCCTTCAACTGTCTTGCTGTTCGGCAGCGGTCTCGCAGGTATCGGCTTATTGAGAAGGAGAATTCGCGCCTGACTGTAATATCCTGAATTCGTGACGTCTGAACGCCGAGGCAAGCGGAATGCCGGGGTTTATCAGTAGCCCGTGACCGTGGAAATGACTTTACGGATAACGGAAACCGGACACGGACCACGGAAAATCCGGGGCGTTCCGCGCAGACGAAGGCGTGAAGGCCACGGATTCAGGAATAAGGATTTCACGTAACACAGAGGAAATCCGTTCCCTCCGTAAACCCGGCATTGGCAGCCCAACACCTCAACTGCTCCCTGGCGCCGCGGGTTCCCACGGTGGCAAGGATTCTGGTGCCGCTCCCCGCCCTCATTTCATGGTGAGAAATGACGGGAGCGCCGTGCAGGTCGCGGCCCACCTTGCGCGGGTCGACATCAACCCAGCAGGCAACACTTATCCCTTCTTCCCGCAAGGTCCTCGACCACGCCCGACCTTCGAGTCCGGCCCCCGCGAGAACCACCTCATCCGCGCCTTTGAGGAAGCTTTTCTTCAAATGATGGGCCTTGCAGGCGCGGAAAGCCGCCGCGCTATACTCCGGCATGGTCCGCGTGGCGCGCTCGGGGCGCTCGCGCCAGAACAGCAGCGTCTGCGACAGGCGGGCGAACCGGGTGCAGCCGGTTGCCAGGCGCAGCCACAGATCATAATCTTCCGCCCAGCCCATGTTCCGGTACCCCCCGACTGCAAGAACCTGGCCCCCGCGGAACATGACGCTCGGATGGACGAATGGGGACTCCACATAAAGGTCGCGCATTATGGAATCGTGGGAAAGAAGCGCGTTCTGCCACTTTTCGTAGGCCAGCATGCCTTCCTTAAGCCGGTGGCGCGGAAAATGCCGGAACGAACCGGCGACAAGGCCGACAGAAGGATTGCCGGACATGAAATCGGCCTGGATTTCCAGGCGTCGTGGATGTGAAATATCGTCGCCGTCCATGCGTGCCACCAGAGGGGCGCGGCAGGCATCCAACCCCAGATTAAGGGCCGCGGCCAGTCCTCTCCCGTGGGAGCGAAGGACCCGTACCCGCGTATCCGTGCGTGACGCGGCTTCAAGGATTTGAGCCGTGCCGTCGGTCGAACCGTCGTCCACGGCAACAAGTTCCCATGATGTCAGCGTCTGGCGGAAAATGGAATCCAGGGCGGCGGGAAGCAGCCTCTCCTCGTTGCGGACAGGAAGGAGTATTGATACGGAAGGTTCTGTCATTCGATCAATCATAAAACCCAACCCGGAAAAGCAGGAGCAAAAAAATCTTTAGCCACGGATGAACACAGATGTTCACTGATGAAATCTTTATACCAATTTGCAATCAAAAAATTTCAAAACATGTCATGTCGAACGAAGAGAGACATCTTTGATGGACGTTTCAAGATTTCTCGCTGTAGCTCGAAATGATAATGAATTGAATGCAACTTGTTAATAAATCTGAAATTTTGAACTTAAAAAGTTGGCAATCATTGTTTTAACCAGGTCTGAAAAATGCGGTATCCATCCGGGCAACGTTGGTTTTCACTGAATTTATCTGGTTTTATCCGTGAACATCCGTGGCTTAATTATATTCCAAGGTTTTCGCGTTTAATTTTTCCCTGAAAAAAAGCGGCCTTTCGGCCGCCTTTCCATCTTCATCTACTTAAGATTTTTTCTGATCCTCTCCACCGCTTCGATAACGTTGTCTCGGTTGCCGAACGCCGAGAGGCGGAAGAATCCTTCCCCCGAAGGGCCGAAGCCGCTGCCGGGGGTACCGACCACGTTGCACTCGGTAAGCAGCTTGTCGAAGAAATCCCACGAGGACAGTCCGCCGGGAGTCTTGAGCCAGATATAGGGGGCGTTGACCCCGCCATACACTGTCATGCCCGCCGCCGCCAGGCCTTCGCGGATGATGCGGGCGTTTTCCAGGTAGTAATCGATAATCTGTTTTACCTGCGGCCATCCCGCGTCGGAGTACACGGCCGCCGCCGCTTTCTGCACGGGATAGGACACGCCGTTGAACTTGGTGGTCTGGCGGCGGTTCCACAGCCTGTTAAGCTGGACAGGCTCGCCCGCCGCCGTATGTGCGGTGAGTTCTTCCGGCACGACCGTCAGCGCGCAGCGCACGCCCGTGAATCCCGCGGTCTTGGAAAACGAGCGGAATTCGATGGCGCATTTCTTCGCCCCTTCGATCTCGTAAATCGAGTGGGGAATGGCCGGGTCGGTTATGAACGCCTCGTAGGCCGCGTCGAAGAAGATCACGGCATTGTGCTTCAGGGCGTAGTCGACCCAACCCTTGAGCTGCTCCCTGGTTGCCACCGCGCCGGTCGGGTTGTTGGGGAAGCAGAGATAGATGATGTCCACCTCCTGCTCGGGGAACGCCGGGTTGAAGCCGTTCGCCTCGGTGCACGGCATGTAGACCAGTCCCTTGTAATAGCCCTGCTCGTTCGCTTCGCCGGTGCGGCCGATCATGACGTTGGTGTCGTTATAGACCGGATAGACCGGGTCGCCGATGGCAACCACGTTCTCCATGGCGAAGATATCGAGGATATTTGCCGTGTCGCACTTCGAGCCGTCCGAAACAAATATCTCGGAAGTCTTCAGGGATACTCCGAGCGGATTGTAGGATTTCTCGATGATGGTATTAATGAGGAAATCATACCCCTGTTCCGGGCCATACCCCTTGAAGGTCATCTCGTCGGCCATTTCGTCGACGGCGTCGTGGAACGCCTTGACCAGCGCGGGCGGCAAAGGACAGGTCACGTCGCCGATGCCCAGGCGGATGATTTTCGCGCCGGGGTTGGCCTCGGCAAAGACCTTGACCCTGCGGCCGATCTCGGGGAAGAGGTACCCTGCTTTAAGTTTCAGATAATGTTCGTTGACAAGAGCCATCTTTTGCGTAACCTCCCAGTAATTTCAATAAAATGAAATGCCGCTTGCGCGGCATGAATTCAGCTCATTGCATGACACACCTGGTTCAGCTTTTCATCTGAGGCCGAGCACATCCTGCATGTCATAAAGTCCCGGCTTCTGCTTCACCACCCATTTGGCCGCACGGGCGGCGCCGCGCGAGAACATGTCACGGGTGTGGGCGCGGTGGGTAATCTCGATCCTCTCGCCCATGCCGATGAAGTACACGGTATGCTCGCCGACGATGTCCCCGCCGCGTATGGTCTGCATGCCGATTTCCTCTTTCGTCCTTTCGCCGCAGATCCCTTCCCGGTGGAAATTGGCGACTTTGCTGTAATCACGCCCAAGGGCCTTCGCCACTATCTCGCCCATGCGCACGGCAGTACCGGAGGGGCTGTCTTTTTTCAACTTGTGGTGGGCCTCGACGATCTCAACGTCGAAATCGTCGCCGAGGATTCCGGCGACGTCGTTCAGGACCTTGAACACCACATTCACGCCCACCGACATGTTAGGGGCGAGGACAACCGGGATATTCCTGGCAAGTTCACGGGCCAGGGCCATTTCTTCTGGCTTGAACCCGGTCGAGCCGATGACCGCCGCCTTGCCGTTGAGCCCGCACACTTCCATGTTTTTCAGGGAGACTGTCGGAGCGGAAAAGTCGATGAGCACGTCGCACCCTTTTACCAGTTCGTTCAGGTTGTCGGTAATGGCAACCCCGAGTGTACCGCACCCGGCCATTAGGCCTGCGTCCATCCCGATGTACTGGTGCCCGGGTCTTTCCAGACCTCCGGAAAGCTCCAGTTCCGGGTCTTCCTTTACAGCCGTGATCACGCGTCCGCCCATGCGACCGGCCGCACCGCTGACAGCAACTTTTATCATGACTTACCTCGCTTTAATTAACAGGGATAACCAGGATATTCAAGATAAAACCTTAGAACCGGTTTTCTAAAAACTCTTGTCTTTCTCCTCACAAATTAAGTAAGAAAACATAAGTTTTTATCGAAGAAGAAATACCGACACTCACAAATGGATAATCTCTGTTCGAGAAGACAAGACCAGTTCATATCCTGATTATCCTGAATATCCCTGTGAATAGGTTTTTGTTTAAATCAGCCCGTATTCCTTCATAATCCCCGACAGCTTTGCCTTGTTGGCCTCGGACATCGGCGCCAGCGGCAGCCTTACCTCGTCGCTGCATTTCCCCATCAGTCCCAGCGCGGTTTTCACCGGCGTCGGGTTGGTCTCAATGAACATGGCGTTGTTTATCTTCAACATCTTCAGGTGCAGGCGCCTGGCCTCATCCATGTTCCCAGCGTTGAAGGCGTCTATCATGGCGGCTATTTCTTTCGGCATTATATTGGCCGTTACCGAGATTACGCCCTTGCCTCCGCACGCCATCATGGGAAATGTAATGAAGTCGTCGCCGGACAGGACGTCTATCTTGTCGCCGCAAAGGGCAAGGATTTCCGATGCCTGCTGCAGTGATCCCGTCGCTTCCTTGATGGCGACAATGTTCGGGATTTCGGCAAGCCTGGCCACGGTGGCGGGGAGCATGTTAACGCTGGTGCGCCCCGGAACATTGTAAAGGACCTGCGGGAGCGCCACTGCTTCCGCGACTGCCTTGTAATGAAGGTAGAGCCCTTCCTGGGTCGGCTTGTTGTAGTATGGCGTAACCAGCAGCAGACCGTCGGCGCCGGCTTTTTTCGCATGCTCGGATATCTCGATGGCTTCCTGGGTCGAATTGGAACCCGTGCCGGCGATTATGGGCACCCGCTTGCCGGCCTGCTGGACAACGACCTCGATGACCCTGTCGTGCTCCTCGTAATCAAGGGTGGAGGCTTCACCGGTGGTTCCACAGGGGACAATTCCGTCGGTCCCGTTCGCAATCTGGAATTCGACCAGTTCCCTCAGTTTTTCCTCGTCAACTTTCCCGTTCCTGAAAGGGGTGACGATAGCAACGATGCTGCCACTGAACATGACGGTATCCTCCCATTGGATATGTGATTTTCCATTTGAAGCCTGGAAAGGGCTTATTATCCTTACTCAAAATCAGCCTGTCAAAGGAAGTCGGGGATTATTTCCCCTCTGATCAAATCTTCCCTGGTCTCCCGTTCACGGATCACGGTGAAGGTGTTACCCTTGACCAGCACTTCCGCCACCCTCGGCCGGCTGTTGTAATTGCTGCTCATGGCGAAGCCGTAGGCACCCGCCGACATGAACGCGATCAGGTCGCCCCGTCGGAACCGCGGCATTTCCCGGTCCTTGGCCAGGAAATCCCCGGATTCGCAGATGGGGCCAACTATATCGGCGACGAAGATCCCGTCCTGGTCCTTGCGCACCGCCTGCACCCCGTGGAAAGAACCATAGAGTGACGGGCGGGCCAGATCGTTCATTGCCGCATCGGTAATGACGAAGTTCTTTTCCTCGCCTTTTTTCGTAAACAGGCATTTGCCGACCATGATTCCGGAATTTCCCACCAGGTTCCGTCCCGGCTCGAAGATCAGGTGCAGACCGAGGTCACCGGTCTCATTGACGATTGCCCGGCCGTATTCAGCCGGCAGCGGCGGCGCTTCGTCATTGTAGGTAATGCCCAGGCCGCCGCCTAGGTCGAAGTACCTGAGCCGTATGCCCGCATCGCCGAGGCCGGCGATAAGGCGCTTCAGCTTCCTGATGGTATCGACGAACGGCGTGATTTTGGTCAGCTGGCTGCCAATGTGGCAGTCGATACCGATCACCTCGATGTTGGCCATCGCCGCCGCCCTTCTGTACTGCTCAAGGGAGCGCTCGATATTGATGCCGAATTTGGCCTTTTTCAGGCCGGTCGTTATGTACGGATGGGTTTCCGGGTCGACGTCCGGATTGACCCTGATGGCGATGCCCGCCTTCGCTCCGATGCTGCCGGCAATCTCGTTGATCCTGTCCAGTTCCTCTTCGGACTCCACGTTGAACATCAGGATGCCGGATTTGAGGGCATATTCTATTTCATCGTCCTTCTTGCCCACCCCGGAATAGACGATTTTTTTCGGGTCGATGCCGGCCTTGAGCGCCCGGTAAAGTTCGCCTCCGGAAACGATATCGACACCTCCGCCGAGATTGGCGAAGGTCTTCAGCACCGCCATGTTCGAATTGGCCTTCATGGAATAGCAGATAGTGTGCGGAACGGAGGCGAAAGCTTCGTCCATAGCCTTGAAATGGCGCTCCAGGGTAGCATGGGAATAAATATAGACCGGAGTGCCGACCTTGACCGCGATTTCGCTGACTGGAATTTCCTCGGCATATAACTCGCCGCCTTTATAATGAAAATGATGCATCCTGCTCCTCCGGGTATGTCCAGGAAATATATCTGATTAGTATTATCAGGGGGTAAGAAATTTTTGTATCACATGGGCTTTGCAATGTCAAAAGATTAAGGGCCGTGGAACAGCCACCGGAGCCGTCATTCCTCGGGAAGTTTCATTTCTCCGGTTACTATATTTGACGATTCGCTTTCAGCCGTTTCATCATCGATCTTTATGACCGATCTTACCTCGTAGAAGTATTTTGTCCCCAGCGATACGGTCTGATCTTCGTAACGGTTTCCCGTGACCGGTTTGTCGTTGATAGGGTCGGGAGGGATCCTGTCCGCCGCCAAACCGCGATAAACATTGAATCCGGCCGCGGTTCCCGATTCCGGCTTCGGGGGGGACGTCCATTCGAGGACTACACCTGTCGTTGCGGGGACGGAGTTGAGAGCCGGAGCCGCCGGAGGATGAATGAATTTTTTACGGGCCCTGTTGGAGTCTCTGCTCGTGGTGCCGTCCACCTGGAAGGAAACCGCCTTGTACTGGTACGTCTTGCCGCCTGCCAGGTCGGTATCGGTCAGGCAGTACAGGTTACCGTATCGCATCGCATTCGTCGGGAATTCCAGGTCCACGATCTGGAAAAGATGGTAGGCCGTCGGACATTCCTCGCAGTCCTCGTCCGGAGGCAAAACTTCCCGCTTTAAAACCCGTACTCCCGCAAGATTTTTCAAAGCCTTCCCGGTCGCATCCGAAGATGGAGGAGTAAGGCAAATGGAAAACCCGTCCCCCACCTGGGATACCTTCAAATTGCCGATCGGCGCCGGCGCGAGAGCTTCGGGCGGGATGAGCGGGCCCTTTTTGCCGCAGGACGTAAGAAGAAAGGTAATCCCCACGAATATGAGCAATTTTTTCATTTGCGCTCCGGATTTAAGGAAAATGGCTGAACGTTCCACATGGAGTGTCATATCAGTCAGAAGTGAAGTTGGGAAATAAATTCCTCAAAGCCTTTAATTCGCCACGGATTTGCACGGATAAAAAGGCTTTCGGGAAAAAGCGGCTTCTTGGTTTGAGGTTTCATTTTGTGTTCATCCGTGTTCATCCGTGGCTCAAACACGTTTTGTTTCCGCCCTTAGCCTCTCTATTTCCGCCTTTACCCTTTCAAGCGCCGTACCGCCGGTTGCCTTCCGCGCGTTTACGCTCGCCTCCAGCGTGATCGCACCGAAGATATCCGCCTCGATTTTTTCCGAAAAGCTCTTCCAGGTCTCAAGGGACAGTTCGGGCAGGTCCTTGCGGCTTTCGATACAATAGCGGACCGCCTTCCCCACGACCTCGTGGGCGTCGCGGAACGGCAAACCCTTGCGCACCAGGTAATCGGCTACGTCGGTCGCCGTCGAGAAGCCGCGCGCCGCGGCGTCGCGCATGGCCTCGGCCCTTATCCTCATCTCCCGGACCATGTCGGCAAAGACCTTCAGGCTGCCCTTGACCGTGTCGACCGTGTCGAAGAGCGGCTCCTTGTCCTCCTGCATGTCCTTGTTGTAGGCCAGCGGCAGGGACTTCATCACTGTCAACAGCGCAACCAGGTTGCCGTAAACTCTCCCCGTTTTGCCCCGGACAAGCTCCGGTACATCCGGGTTTTTCTTCTGCGGCATGATGGAAGAGCCGGTGCAGAACGAATCGGACAAGTCCACGAAGCCGAATTCGCTGGACGACCAGAGAACCAGTTCCTCGGAAAACCTCGAGAGATGCATCATTAGAATGGATGACGCGGACATGAACTCAAGGGCGAAGTCACGGTCGGAGACGGAATCCAGGGAGTTTCTGGTCACCTCCGGAAAACCAAGCTGCTCCGCCACGTATTCGCGGTCGATGGGAAAGGTCGTCCCGGCAAGGGCTCCAGCTCCCAGGGGCAGTGCATTCAGGCGTTTCCGGCAGTCCTCCATCCGCCCCCGGTCGCGTCTGAACATTTCCACGTAAGCAAGCATGTGGTGCGAGAACAGGATCGGCTGGGCCACCTGGAGATGGGTGTAGCCGGGCATGATCACGCCCAGGTTCCGCTCCGCCTGGAACAGCAGCGAGTCGACGAGCCTGTCGATGTAAGCGCCGATCTCGTCCAGCTCATCCCGCAGGTAGAGGCGAATATCTACCGCAACCTGGTCGTTGCGCGACCGGCCGGTGTGCAGGCGTTTGCCGGAGTCGCCGATCGCGGCGGACAGGCGTGCCTCGATGTTCATGTGGATGTCTTCCAGCGAAACCGAGAAATCGAAATTGCCGGCCTCGATACTTGCCAGGATTTCTTCCAGTCCGCCGACGATCGACTCGACGTCCTCGGGGGATATGATCCCCTGCCTGCCGAGCATCCGGGCATGGGCGATGGAACCCCGTATATCGTGCCGGTAAAGCCTCCTGTCGAAATCTATCGAGGCGGTGAATTCCTCGACGAATTTATCGGTGGGCTGGGTGAAACGTCCGCCCCACAGTTTGTCCTTGGACATGAAATCTCCTACTTATACCGGGTGGAAAGACCGAAGGCCGAAGGCTGAAGGTTCAAGAATTTCAAAATTTATCCGCTTTTCACCTTCAGTCTTCAGTCTTCAGCCTATCAACCTGCTCTATTATTTCTTTTTCTCCGACTGCATCAGCGAACGGATGCGCAGCCGCAGCGCGTTGAGCCTGATAAATCCTTCCGCGTCCTTCTGGTTGTATACCTCATCCGCCTCGAAGGTGGCGAATTCCGGATTGAACAGGGAATCGGTATCGGACTTGCGGCCGACGGTGCGGCAGAGGCCTTTGTACAGCTTGACCCTGGCCGTACCGTTGACGCATTTCTGCGATTCGTCGATCATAGCCTGGAGCATTTCCCGCTCGGGGGCGAACCAGTAACCGTAATAGACCATTTCCGCGTAGCGCGGAATCAGGGAATCGCGGATGTGCATCACTTCGCGGTCCATTGTCACCTGCTCGACAGCCATGTGGGCCTCGCGGAGGATGGTGCCGCCCGGCGTCTCGTAAACGCCGCGGGATTTCATGCCCACGTAGCGGTTTTCCATGAGGTCGACACGGCCGATGCCGTGCTCGCCGCCGATGTAGTTCAGGTGGGCCAGGAGCTGGGCAGGACTCATTTTTTCGCCGTCAACCGCTACAGGGCTGCCGTGCCTGAATTCGATTTCCACGTACTGGGGCTTGTTGGGAGCCTTTTCCGGGGCTTTTGTCAGGACATACATCTCCTCGGGGGCCTCCGCGTAGGGATCTTCGAGAATTCCGCCTTCGAAGGATATGTGCAGGAGGTTGCGATCTGAGGACCAGGGGCGCTTCTTGGTGACCGGAACCGGGATGCCGTTTTTCTTCGCGTAGTCGAGCAGCGCCTGGCGGCTGTTCAGGTTCCAGGTCCGCCACGGGGCGATGATGGTTATGCCGGGATTGAAGTGGTAGTAAGTAAGTTCGAAGCGGACCTGGTCGTTGCCCTTGCCGGTCGCGCCGTGGGCTACCGCGTCGCACTTCTCGATTTTCGCTATCTCCATCTGCCGCTTGGCAATGAGCGGACGGGCGATGGAAGTACCGAGCAGGTACTGCCCCTCGTAGATGGCGTTGGCCCGAAGCATGGGGAAGACGAAGTCCTTTACGAACTCCTCCCGCAAATCGTCGATATAAACCTTGTCGGCGCCGGTGGCAAGGGCCTTGTCCCTGATCGGGGTCAGCTCGTCACCCTGCCCCAGGTCGGCGGCAAAGGCGACCACCTTGCAGCCGTACTCGTTCTTCAGCCACTTGAGGATGATGGACGTATCGAGACCGCCGGAATAGGCGAGGACAATCTTTTTCACTTCTTTATTGGCCATGTTGATCTCCTTTTTGGCTCGTCAGGATTTGTAAATTAAGTATTATTTTCAATACGGGTCCTGCCGCAAGCACATTGCCTGGTAAAATACAACCTTTACACCCCGCCCATCAGCCGGGCCATGATCGCCTTCTGCGCATGGAGCCTGTTTTCCGCCTCGTCCCAGACGACGGAATTGGGGCCTTCGATGACCTCGTCGGTGATTTCCTCGCCGCGGTGGGCGGGGAGGCAGTGCATGACGATACAGTCTTTCTTCGCCAGTTTCAGGGTGTCCCCATTGAGCTGGAATCCCTTGAATGCCTCTTCCCTGGCCTTCTGCTCCTTTTCCTGTCCCATGCTGGCCCAGACATCCGTGTTGAGCACATCCGCGTCCTTAACCGCTTCCTTCGGATCGCCGGTCAGCACTATCCTGGATTTGGCCCTCGAAAGCGCCCAATCGAGAACCTTTCCATCGGGACGGTACCCCTCGGGGCAGGCAAGGGTGAGGTCGAAACCGAAGATGGCCGCCGCCTCTATCCAGGTGTTGGCCATGTTGTTACCGTCGCCGACCCAGGAGAACTTCAGCCCTTCGTACCCCCCCTTGTGCTCGATGACGGTCATCAGGTCCGCCATTACCTGGCAGGGGTGAAAGAGGTCGGTGAGGCCGTTTATCACCGGAATCGAGCTGTAGTGGGCCAGTTCCTCAACGATTTCCTGGCCATAGGTCCTGATCATGATCCCGTCGCAATAACGCGACAGGGTCCGGGCGGTGTCCTTGATCGGTTCGCCGCGCCCCATCTGCGAAGTTGCGGAGGATATGAACAGGCCATGGCCGCCCAGTTGGTAAATGCCTACCTCGAAGGAAACCCTGGTCCTCGTGGAGGACTTTTCAAAAATCATCGCCAGGGTTTTGCCCTTCAGGAGATGATGCTCTATACCTTTCTTCTGCTTTTCCTTGAGATCTTTCGCAAGGGTGAAAAGTCCGTCCAGCTCGGTTTTGCTGAAGGCGTTCAACGCCAGGAAATCTTTTTTCATGTAAACCTCCTGATAAGAATTCAACACATGATAAAAAAATTGAAAACAAGTATTGAATCAGATCTCTTTCAGAATTCCTTCAAGAATCCCGATCATTTCATCGATCTCCTTCTTGCCGACGATCAACGGCGGCACGAAGCGGAGCACCTTTTCATGGGTTACGTTAAGGAGAACACCACGCTCGTGCCCCTTTTTGACGATGTCGCCGGCTGGAACGGAAAGGGTCATGCCGATCATCAGGCCGATGCCGCGGACATCCGTGATGAAGCCGAACTTCTTTTTGAGCGCTTCTAGCCGTTCGAGCAGGTATGCGCCCATTTCTTCAGCCCTTTTGCACAGGTCCTCCTCCATCATGGTTCGGACGACGGCCAGCGCCGTTGCCGTCATCAGCGGGTTTCCGCCGAATGTTGTGCCGTGGGTCCCCGGTGTGAACGCCGCCGCGACATTCTCCACGGCCAGCATGGCGCCGATCGGTCCGCCTCCGCCAAGCCCCTTGGCAAGTGTCATTATGTCAGGAACCGCACCGAAATTCTCGTATGCGAACATCTTGCCGGTCCTGCCGATGCCGGTCTGGACCTCGTCCAGGATCAGCAGCAGCCCGTAGGCGCTGCAAAGCTTGCGCACCTCTTTGAGATAGCCGGGGTCGGGAATATTTACCCCTCCCTCTCCCTGCACCGGTTCGAGCATGATGGCGCAGGTATTCGTGGAAATGGCCCCCTGGAGCGCCTGCAGGTCGTTAAATGGAACGTGGGTGAATCCGTGCAGAAGCGGATCGAAAAAACGCTGCACCTTTTCCTGGCCGGTGGCCGAAACCGTGGCCATGGTCCTGCCGTGAAAAGATTCGGCGGCGGTAATGATTTCGAAGCGGTCCGGACCATATTTGTCGCGGCTGTACTTGCGGGCCAGCTTGATGGCCGCCTCGTTGGCCTCCGCGCCGCTGTTGCAGAAAAAGACCCTGTCGGCGAAGCTGAGGCTGCACAGCAGTTCCGCCAGTTCGGTCTGCGGCGTATTATGGTAGTAATTGGAGCAGTGGATCAGGGTCGCGGCCTGTTCCTGCAGCGCCTTCACCACCTTAGGGTGACAATGCCCGAGATTGTTGACCGCGATCCCGGCAAGAAAATCGAGATATTCCCTGCCGTCTGCGTCCCAGACCCGGCATCCTTCGCCCCTGGCAGGCACCAGCGGGTACCGGCCGACGTTTTTCATCAGGTATTTGTCTGCTTTTTCAATACATTGTTGGGAATTCATGCCAAATCCTTTTATTATCTGTAGGGGCGGCCCCGTGTGGCCGCCCTCGCCCTGAATAGCCTGGAATAGGGCAACCACATGGGGTTGCCTCTACTACGAACGAATCTCCGTCCCTATCCCCACATCCGTGAAAATCTCAAGCAGTATGGCGTGTTCCACCCTGCCGTCGACGATATGGGCCTTTCCGGCCCCCTCGCGCAAGGCATCGACACAGCAGGTCACCTTCGGGATCATGCCGCCGGTAATGACGCCGCTGTCTATGAGGCCCGGAACCTCGGCCAACCCGATGCTCGACATCAGATTTCCTTCCCTGTCTTTAACGCCGGGGACATCGGTCAGGAGAATGAGCTTTTCCGCCTTGAGGGCAGCGGCCACCTTGCCCGCGACCATGTCTGCGTTTACGTTGTAGCTCTCTCCGCCCACGCCCACGCCCACCGGAGCGATAACGGGAATAAAGCGCCCTTTTTCCAGCGTCTCGATGACCGCCGGATCAACCTTGATGATTTCTCCCACAAAGCCGAGATCAACGCTCCTGGTCGAGCCGTCTTCACCTGTCATTTCCTTGAGGAGCTTCCGGCACAGCAGCAGGCTCCCATCCTTCCCCGAGAGACCGACGGCCATTCCGCCGTGGAGATTGATGTAGCCGACCACTTCCTTGTTCACCTGTCCGGTAAGGACCATCTCCACCACAGACATGGTGGCGGCATCGGTAACTCTCATCCCCTGGACGAATTCGGACACGATGCCGTAGCGCTTCAGCGTCTCGTTGATCTGGGGGCCACCCCCGTGCACGATGACAGGGTTGATGCCGATGTATTTCAGCAGAATGACATCAAGGGCGAATGATTTCTTGAGCGCTTCGTCGGCCATGGCATGGCCGCCGTACTTGATGACTATGGTCTTGCCGCTGAAGCGCCTGATGTAAGGCAGCGCTTCCATCAGGGTATTGGCTTTTTCGATCAGTTTATGCATGTGTGTTTCTCCAATCACCATGACCGTTCCATAATAGGGATGACGTAGGGGCGATCCTTGTGATCGCCCTAAATTCGGGCAAACACAAGGTTTGCCCCTACATGTGTCCTGGAATCAGGCAACGAGCCCATACACCGCTTCCAGCGCCTCATCGAGCTTCTCCGGCCTGCCGCCGCCCGCCTGGGCCAGCTCCGGCCTGCCGCCGCCGCTGCCGCCGATGGTGGGCGCCAGCGCCTTGACGATGTCCCCCGCCTTGAACCGCGCTGAGAGATCCCTGGTGACCGCCACCAGGATGCTGGCCTTTCCTTCGTTTTCGCAGCCCAGCACGATTACCCCGGAACCGATCTTTTCCTTGAGGGTGTCGGACAGTTCGCGCATTCCTTTCGGGTCGTCCATTTTGACCCTGACGGCAAGGACCTTGACACCGCCCACATCTTTGACGCCGGCCATCATATCGGCCGACTGGGCGGCATTGAGCCTGCCCTGCAGCGCCTCTATCTCCTTCTGCAGCTCCCTCTGGCGCTCCAGCATCCTGGATACCCTGTCGACATTGTCGCCACCCTCCGCCTTGACCAGGGCGGCGATCTTCTTTTCGCTGTCCTCAAGCCGCCGCACGTATTCGAGGGCTCCGGCGCCCGTCAACGCCTCTATCCTGCGCACGCCGGCGGCTATCCCCGATTCGGAAATAATCTTGAAAAAGCCGATGTCGCCCGCCGCACGGCAATGGGTGCCGCCGCACAGCTCGGAGCTGACATCGCCCACCTTGACCACCCGGACCCGATCCCCGTATTTCTCGTCGAACAGGGCCATGGCGCCGCTCTCCATGGCTTCATTTATGTCCATTTCGATGGCCGTAACATCGGCGTTATCCATAACACCCTCATTCACGATATCCTCAATCCGGACCAGCTCCTCACGGGAGAGGGCGGAAAAATGCGTGAAGTCGAAACGGAGCCTTTCGTTGGTCACCAGCGAACCGGCCTGTTTGACATGGTCGCCCAGCACCTGGCGGAGCGCCGCGTGCAGCAGGTGGGTTGCCGTATGGTTGCGGGCGGTCGCCTTCCGCTTCCCGGTCTCCACCTTCAGGTCGACGGCTTCACCGACCTTGACAGTCCCCTCGACAATCTGCGCCCGGTGGACAATCAGGTCCGGCATCGGCTTGGTTGCTACGGTTACCCGAAGGTGTGCGCTACCGGTCGAGATTACCCCGCTGTCGCCTTCCTGGCCCCCGGCTTCACCATAAAAAGGCGTCACTTCGGTTATCACTTCAACCTCATCGCCGGCGCGGGCCTCTTCGACCGGCTTTCCGTCGTGCAGCAGCGCAGTTATGACCGAATACGCGGTATTTTCGTCATAGCCGACAAAAGTGGTACGCATTCCCCTGTTATGCAGGGTTTTATAGACGGCGGCGACGCCTTCCTCGCCCGAACCTTTCCAGTGCTCGCGGGCCAGTTCGCGTTGCCTCTCCATGCAGGCATCGAAACCGGCTTCATCGACAGTGAAACCCTCGCTCTGAACGATATCGGCCGTCAGGTCCAGGGGAAAGCCGTACGTATCATACAACCTGAAAGCAACCTCCCCGGGAATGACCGACAAACCCTGTTTTTTCAACGCGGCAACTTCCTCGTTGAGGATCCTCAGCCCGTTGTCGAGCGTTTCGGCGAAACGCTCCTCTTCGGCCTTGACCACCTTTTTGACGAATTCCTCCCGCTGCAGCAGGTCCGGGTAGGCTTCTCCCATTACGACATTCACCGCGTCGACCATCCTGTAAAGCATCGGCTCGGAGACGCCCAGCATTTTGGCATGGCGGGCGGCACGCCTCATGATGCGGCGCAGGACATAGCCCCTGCCCTCATTGCTGGGCAGAACACCGTCGCAGATGAGGAAGGTGACGGCCCGGCAATGGTCGGCGATTACCCTCATGGATACGTCGTCCTTTGCGTCCGCGCGGTATTTCTTCCCGGACAGCTTCTCCACGTGCCTGATGATCCCCTGGATGAGGTCGGTGTCATAGTTGGACGTGACCCCCTGCATGACCGTCGCGATCCTCTCCAGCCCCATTCCGGTGTCCACGGACGGTTTCGGCAGGGGAGTCATTACCCCTTTGGCGTCTCGGTTGAACTGCATGAAGACGTTGTTCCAGATCTCCATGTACCGGTCGCAGTCGCACCCCACTGCGCAATCGGGACTTCCGCAGCCCGTCTCCGGGCCATTGTCCCAGAATATCTCGGTGCAGGGGCCGCACGGCCCGGTATCCCCCATGGACCAGAAATTGTCTTCGTCGAACCGGTAAATCCTGTCCAGCGGGATGCCTTCCTGCTCATGCCAGATCCTTGCTGCTTCGTCGTCGTCCTTGTAGACGCTGACGTAGAGCCTGTTTTTGTCCAGCCGCAGGTCCTTTGTGAGAAATTCCCAGGCAAAGGCAATGGCCTCCTTCTTGAAATAGTCGCCGAAAGAAAAATTCCCCAGCATCTCGAAAAAGGTATGATGGCGCGCGGTACGCCCGACATTTTCCAGGTCGTTGTGCTTGCCTCCGGCGCGCACGCATTTCTGCGAGCTGCAGGCCCTCACGTAATCACGCTTTTCCAGGCCGAGGAAGACGTCCTTGAACTGGTTCATGCCGGCATTGGCGAAAAGCAGTGTCGGGTCGTTCCTGGGGATGAGGTTGGAACTGGAAACGATGGTGTGCCCGCGCTGCTCGAAAAATTTCAGGAATTTTGATCTGATTTCTTTGCCTGTCATCTGTGCTCCCGATTTATGGTTTAAAAAACGTTCAACGTGCTACGTTCAGGGGAAGTGAGACGTAAGACGTAAGACGTAACACTTTGCATCTCACATCTTCCGTCTTACATCTCACATTCCCGCATGTTGCACGTTGAACATCAAACCTTGAGATTATTTGCAATCAGTTCCGGCTAAAACCCGGAAAATTGAAGAAAGCGAGAACCCCCGCCGCTGAAGGTAGCCGACTATCCTTCTCCTCAGCTTTTCATCGGCCTCTCCGGCGGTGAAGCCGGCAAACTTCCTTTCCACCAGTTCCCTGATGGCCTCCGCTTCATCATACTCGGCGCTGATCCGTTCCGAAACCTCCGAAGCAAGGTCGTCCGCTATGCCCCGCCGGGACAGCTCGAAGCGGAGACGGAACCCATAGCCCCTGCCGTTCCGGACGGCGGACTCGGCCCAGCGGAGGGCGAACCTCCTGTCGTCCAGATAACCCGACTCCTTCAGTCTGACGACGATGTCGTCGATGATGCCAGCCGGGACGGCCCTGTCGGCAAGTTTCCTCCTGAGTTCCGCCTCGCTGTGGTCGCGCCGACCCAGGGCCTTCAGCGCCAGGATGTAGGCCCGGTGCGCCTCGTCCATATCAGAATTTTTCTATGGCGATCTTCTCTGCCCCCTCCGGCTGCTCTTCATCATGGTGGAAATGATCCCAGGTGGTGTCGGAAGTTGAAGATATGCCGGATATCTTGAGGGCGAAGTCGTCGGGGTTGGAGGACTGGCGCAGCGCCTCATCGTAAGTGATGAACTTTTTCGTGTAGAGGTACATCAGCGACTGGTCGAAGGTCTGCATGCCGTATGTTGTGTATCCCTGGGCTATGGCTTCGGGTATCTGCTTGGTCTTATCCTTGTCGTCGATACATTCGCGGATGCGGCCCGTGGACACCATGACCTCGACCGCCGGCACCCTGCCCGCTCCGTCGGCCTTCGGCACCAGCCGCTGGGAAATGACCCCCTTGAGTACCCCGGAAAGCTGCATCCTCACCTGGCGCTGATGATATGGAGGGAACACCGAGATGATCCTGTTGATCGTCTCGGCGGCATCCAGGGTATGCAGCGTGGACATGACCAGGTGGCCCGTTTCGGCGGCGGTCAGGGCCGTCTCGATGGTTTCCAGGTCGCGCATCTCACCAACCAGGATTACGTCAGGGTCCTGGCGCAGGGCGCTTTTCAGGGCGTTGGCGAAGGAAATTGTGTCGAAGCCGATCTCCCGCTGGCTGATAATGCTCTTCTTGTCCTTGTGCAGATACTCCACCGGGTCCTCGACGGTTATGATATTGCAGGTCCTGTTGTCGTTTATGTAGTTGACCATCGCCGCCAGGGTAGTCGACTTGCCGCTGCCGGTCGTGCCGGTTACCAGGATCAGACCGCGCTCCTCCATGCTCAGCTTCTGCAGGACCGGAGGCAGGTTCAGCGCCTCGAAGGAAGGCACGTTGAAAGAAATAATACGGAAGATCATCGCGATGGTGCCCCTCTGGGAGTAGATGCTGGCGCGGAAGCGGCTCAGCCCCGGGATCCCGTAGGAAAGGTCGACCTCGTAGCTCTCCTCGAAAATTTTCTTCTGCCGTTCGTTCATCAGGGAAAAAGCGACCTCCCTGATGGCTTCGGCGGTAACGCGCGGCGCGTTGGGTATGGGGCGCAGCTTGCCGTCGATGCGCACGACCGGCTGCAATCCCGCCTTGATATGGACGTCCGAGCCCTTAGCCTTGACTGCTATGGTGAGAATGTCATTCAGTTCCATTCCTGCCTCCGCCTCCCTGTTTTCGTGCTTTAAACGGCCTGTCCAATAATCTTTTCTTCGATTTCCCTCAGGGTTTCCGGATGTTCCTGGAGAAAGACACGCGAATTTTCCCGACCCTGCCCGATCCGCTCGCTGCCGTAGGAAAACCATGCGCCGCTCTTGTCGACTATGCCCCTGTCCACGGCGAGATCGAGAATATCCCCGACCCTGGAGATACCCTCGCCGTACAGGATATCGAACTCGACTTCCCTGAACGGCGGTGCAACCTTGTTTTTCACCACCTTGACCTTGGTGCGCGAGCCGATGATATCGTTGCCCTGCTTCAGAGAGGCAATCTTCCTGATGTCCATGCGGACAGAGGCGTAGAATTTCAGGGCGTTCCCGCCGGTGGTTGTTTCGGGGTTGCCGAACATGACTCCGATCTTCATGCGGATCTGGTTGATGAAAATCACGCATGCGTTGGATTTGCTGATGATGGCGGTCAGCTTGCGCAGGGCCTGGGACATGAGCCTCGCCTGAAGTCCCATGTGCGAATCCCCCATGTCGCCTTCAATTTCCGCCTTGGGAACGAGGGCGGCAACCGAATCGATCACCAGCACGTCTATCGCCCCGCTGCGGACCAGCATTTCAGCAATCTCCAGCGCCTGTTCCCCGGTATCGGGCTGGGAAACGAGCAGGTCGTCGGTTTTGACTCCGAGCTTCCTGGCGTATCCGATGTCCAGGGCGTGCTCGGCATCGACGAAGGCGGCGATTCCGCCCAGCTTCTGGGCCTCGGCGACAATGTGCAGCGCCAGGGTGGTCTTGCCCGAAGATTCCGGACCGAATATCTCGACGATGCGGCCCCTCGGCACGCCGCCCACACCCAGCGCCATATCCAGGGAAATGGACCCGGTGGGTATCGCGGCGATATCCGGCAGGGGCTCGTCATTGCCCAGACGCATGATGGATCCCTTGCCGAACTGTTTTTCTATCTGGCTGACCGCCAGATCAATCGCCTTGTCTCTCTCCAGCATACTAAGCCTCCTTGTCCGGTTGGACCGGAATCTGAAAATACAGTAAATAGCATATTTTTCACTGCTTTTTCAAGTTTATCTTTCCGATTTTGCTGTTACTGCCTACTTGCATAAATTGTTGATATAATCAACCCTTCCTCCCGTCGAGGGCATAAGCGCTAACTTAAGCAAAAACACCCCTGTTTCTCTCCCTCCCCTTCAATGGGAGGGTTGGGGTGGGGATGGGGTAAATTACTTGATTTCAGCAAGTTGCCAAGACAAAACCCATCCCCCTCCTAACCTCCCCCTTGAAAGGGGAGGGACGAAAGACTCAAAGTTAGCGCATATGCCCGTCGAGGGAGGGGGAAATACCCGGAAATCCGCGCCTTGACACTACA
>DASRZQ010000206.1:0-3852 GCA_035686205.1 Geobacteraceae bacterium | reverse complement strand
ATACCCGCAAGTATGGCGGGACCGGCCTGGGTCTCGCGATCAGCAGGGAAATCGTCGAACGGATGGGGGGGAGCATTTCGGTGGAGAGTGAAGAGGGGGCGGGAAGCAGGTTTACCTTTACCGTAGTGCTCGAAGAGGCGGGAGCCGGAAGCGCGGTGGAACAGGTCCATGCGGCGGCCGTGACTCCGGGGCCTGCTCCGTCCGTCCGGGAAAGCGGGAAAGGGCCGCGGCTCCTTGTCGCGGAGGATGACCCGGTCGGCAGGCAGGTGCTCAAGGTGCTGTTCAAGCGTCAGGCTCTTGAACCCGATTTCGTAGCCGACGGACTGCAGGTGGTGGAGAAGTGGGAGTCGGGAGAATACGACCTGATTCTGATGGACGTTCAAATGCCGCGCATGGACGGCTTCGAGGCGACCCGCGCCATACGGGGGCGAGAGGCTGAACGCGGCGGCCGCACACCGATAGTCGCCATGACCGCCCACGCCTTCGCGGAGGACGAGCAGCGCTGCCTGGAGGCGGGCATGGACGCCTACATCGCCAAGCCCGTCGATTTTAAAAAATGCATGGAGGTCATCGGGAGTTTTTTTGAAAACGGGTGAACCCGTTCAGTTGATACATGGCACCGGGGAAGAGAGGGGTCTTCCGGATTTAATCCATGGCTTGATCCATCACCGAATTTCGTGAATCGCTGAAATAATCTCCTATTCTCCGTTTGCCCGCTTCAGGGTTCCCCCTTCGCTCACCAAGTGCACCGTACAACCAGTACGGTAATATCGTCCGGCAACGGTTCAAGCATTTCCGTCAGACCGATGAGCCGTTCCACCATTTCCCGGGCGCTTGACGTTCCGTCGAGGTACGCGGCGAGGGCCTGGTTGTTGAGCTTGCGTTCGGGCTTGGCGTCAAGCAGGCCGTCGCTGTATAAAACCAGGACGTCCCCTTTTTCCAGCCTTATCCTGCCTTCCCTGTAAATTTTCTCGCCCGGTATGCCCAACGGAATGCCTCGCGGGTTGAGAGTCTTCACTTTTCCGTTTTTCCTGCGCAGAAATGCAAAACCATGGCCGCAGTCGACGAAGGTCAGTGTTTGGTCGGACGCTTTCAGCCGGCCGTGGAACACGGTGACGAAGCTTTCCGAGCTTTCCAGATCCGGCATCAGGGAGCTTTCGGCCCGGGAAATCGCCTTGGACGGAGGGCTATACCGCGTTACCGTGCGAATTACCGCCCGGACCGTCGCCATGAGCATGGCGGCCGCCATGCCCTTGCCCATGACGTCCCCGAGGGTGATGCTCAAAACGCCCGGAGACACCTCAAGCCAGTCGAAAAAATCGCCGCCCACCTGCTTGGCGGGAAGGCAGCGGGCGGCGATATCGAAGCCGGGAATGTCCGGGTATCCGCGCGGGAGAAGCCTTGACTGGATTTCGGCGGCGTATTTCAGCTCCGTCTGGAGCTGGAACTGGCGCATCTCGCTCTCGCGCAGGGCTTCTTCGGCCTTTTTCAGCTCGTTCCGCTCTTCCTCCTCGATAAGCGCCCTGTTGACCGCCGGCGCCAGCCGGGAAAGCCTGTTTTTCAGGACGTAATCCGTGGCCCCGTTTCTCAGCGACTCGATGGCGGCTTCTTCCCCAAGCCTTCCCGAGATGAAGATGAAGGGAAGGTCCGGAAGCTTTTCCCTGACAATGGAAAGCGCCGTCATGCCGTCGAATGCCGGCAGGGCGAAATCGGCAAGGACAAGGTCGAAGCAGTCATTTTCAAGCGCGTCGACAAATTCCTTCCGGGTCGAGACGACCCTCACTTCGCAATCCATGCCTTCCGCGACAAGGGTCGACTGCACAAGTTCGGCGTCGATCGCGTCATCTTCCAGGTGGAGTATCCGCAGCCGCTGGTTCATTCAGGAATTCTCCGCTTGCCGGTTGCGGGGGGCGGCTCGTTTACGAGGGCCCAGAACACTCCCAGTTCCTCGACCGCCTTCATGAATTCGCCGAAGTCGACAGGCTTCACCACGTAAGCGTTGACGCCCAGCTTGTAACTTTCCACCAGGTCCCGTTCTTCGCGGGAAGAGGTGAGGACCACGACCGGGAGGAGTTTCAGCTTTTCATCGGACTTGATGACCCGCAGCACCTCCAGGCCGTCCACCTTCGGCAGCTTGAGGTCGAGCAGGACAACCGCCAGGTCGTTGCAGGAACCCCCGGCAAATTTGCCCCTGCAGAAGATGTAATCCAGCGCTTCTTCCCCGTCATGCACCCATTCCACGTCATTGGCCAGGTTGTGTTCGGCAAGTGCCTCCAGGGTGAGTTCCGCGTCGTTGGGATTGTCCTCCACCATGAGGATACGCTTCAGCTTAATCATTTACTATTCCTCCTCCTTCGGCAGCGAAAACCAGAAAACCGCTCCCCCGTCCGGCGAGCCCTCGGCCCAGGTATTTCCGCCGTGCCGGTGGATTATACGCTGCACGTTCGCCAGCCCGACGCCGGTCCCCTCGAACTCCTCCTGGGTGTGGAGACGCTGGAACAGGCCGAACAGCTTGTCCGCGTACTTCATGTCGAAACCGACGCCGTTGTCCCTGACGAAAAAAAGTATCTCGCCGGGGCGGTCGGTGACCGCGCCGATGCCGATCCTCGCCCGCGGGCGCGACCGGGTGAATTTCAGGGCATTGGCAACGAGATTGATCATCACCTGCCGGAGCAGCGAAGCGTCCCCGTCAACAGCGGGAAGTGGACCGATTTCCCAGTCGATGTCGCGCCCCGCCGATTCTTCTTTCATCTCTCCCACGACATGCCGGACCAACTCGTTGAAGTCGACCCTGCTTTTCATAATCTCGGCGCGGCTCATACGGGAAAAGGACAAAAGGTCGTCGATCAGGACGCCCATCTTCCGGGCAGCGTCGGAAATCACCTGCAGGTAGTGCCGGCTCTTATCGTCCAGCGCCTCTGTTTCCCGCTTGTTCAGCAGTTCCACGAACCCTGTTATGTGGCGCAGGGGGGCGCGCAGGTCGTGGGAAACGGAATAGCTGAATGCCTCAAGTTCCTTATTGGCGAGTTCGAACTGCTGCACATGATGGGTCAGCTCTTCGTTCAGCTCATGTATTTTTTTCTCGGCGCGCCTGCGGTTGATCACCTCTACGACGGCAACGGCCAGCGCTTCCATATCCTCCTGGTCGTCCGGGCCGTACCCCCGCTCCTTGTTGGCCAGGGCGATCACGCCCGTTATGCCTTCCAGGAATCTCATCGGCACACCCATGAACGACATGATGGCCGGATGTCCCGGAGGCCTCTCCACTGCGTCGGGATGCGAGTCCGGGGCATTGATGATCCAGGTCTTCCTTTCCCTCAGTCCGATCCGGTTGATTCCTCGGTTCGGCATGCTCCTGAGCAGGGTTTCCGCTTCCGCCCTCGGTATTTCGCACGCATTCCATCCCGAATCGCTCAATGCCTTCGTATCGAACAGGCCTTCTGCGTTCAGCTCGCCGATGAAACCGTAAGCGCTGCCGGTCAGGTCCCCGGCGATGTTCAGGCAGACTCGTGCCACGTCCTCTTCGGTTTCGCAGGCAAGGGTTTCCCTGAAGACCCTGATGATCGCCTGCAGCAGGGCAATCTGCCGCTGTACCCGCGCATCGGAGCGCCTGCATTCCTCAAGCGCCTTTTCCAGCTCCGTGCATGGACTTTGATCTTTCTCCGCCATTGAGTATTCCCTGATGCTCGTGTTTTCGGCCGTTTTCCGGTCTCAAGTTAAACATATCATTTCCTGACGGGTTGGCAACCGGAAACGCTTTTTGCGGGCGGGTTCATCCGTTTCTGTTTTTGACGGAGCCCGTAAATACCAAATCGCGGTGAATGAAATGAAACAGGCCACATTATTTGATTC